>DATAHE010000254.1:0-5667 GCA_036263355.1 Steroidobacteraceae bacterium
GTGCATGCATCGCAAAAGAAAAGCGCCTTTCTATTTGTGCATGGTTACAACGTGACTTTTGAAGATGCCGCGAGACGAACCGCGCAAATGTCATACGACCTGTCATTTGATGGCGCGCCGGTGTTCTATAGCTGGCCTTCGAAAGGCGCTACCTCTGCGTACACCATCGATGAACAGAATGTCGAATGGGCACAAGCCAATCTGCGTGACTTTCTCGAAGATTTTTTTAACCGATCGGATGCCATCAACATTTATCTGATTGCACATAGCATGGGCAATCGCGCACTGACCCGTGCACTCGCTTCGCTACTGCATGACAAGCCGGAAATCAAAGATCGTCTGAAGGAAGTGATACTGACTGCGCCAGACATTGATGCTGATGTATTCAAAAGAGATATTGCACCAGCACTGGCTGCTGCAGGCCGGCCCATTACCTTGTATGCGTCCTCCAAAGATCTGGCATTGGTTGCCTCCAAGAAAGTACATGGCTACCCGCGCGCAGGCGATTCCGGTCAGGGGTTGATCATTACACCTGGCATTGAAACCATTGACGCAACACAAGTCGACACCAGCCTACTGGGGCATTCCTATTTTGCTGATGAAAAATCGGTGCTGTCGGACATGTACTATCTAATTGGCACCGGCGAAAGAGCCAGCCAACGCTTCGGGCTCAATGGCATTGATACCGATGCGGGTCGTTACTGGCAATTCAAGAAATAGGCCTCATCCGGACCGGAGTTGAGTTTCTCGACATTCAAAGTGATACAAACGGTATGCTACCGACAACTACATTTGTACGGTGATGCCAGCAATGGACAATGAAATTGTCGAGCGAATTGAACTTAAAATTGCCTTCCTGGAACGCGCTAATCACGAATTAAGCGATGTCGTGTATCGTCAGCAACAAGAGCTGGATGCGTTACGCTTGCAACTGACTAATGCAATGGGTCGCATTGATGAACTCAAACAAGAAGCACGACCCTATACGCAGCAAGAAGAACGACCGCCACATTATTGAGTGAGTTGTTGATGTGGTGACCTTCAATCGTCATTAGCGATCGCCGCATCCGATTCGGCACCTAATATTTCTCCAATATCTTCTTTGCGAGTGAACCCAAACAATAAGACCGGGTACTCAGCAATGTCCGGCCTCCGCCCCAATTTCCAATTACTGAGACTCTGGAGAAATCATAATGAAAGCCAAGAAGCTACTCATCGTAGCGACGTTGTCTGTTGCTGCAAGCATGCCGATAACGTTGTTTGCCGCACAGATACTTTCTCAGACCCGTTCGCTACAAGCCATTGTCGACGCCATGGATTTCAATCCCACCACGGGTGATGAGGTATCAGACTTTAAAAGCGCACCTGGCTTCGGCACCTACAACGCAACCGCTGGCGTGACCTTTCCGTTTAATAACAATGTGGCATCATCCACCTCAACACAGAACACCGTGGTGGATACTGCGGCGCTTCGCATTTACGGCAGTGGCAGTACGACAACTCACGTTGACACCCGATTCGACAGCAGCGATGTCACAGCAGGCGCCTTTGTAAATACACAAACTTATAGCGGTATGTCAGCAGAATTTAAGCTGAGTAACTCCGGCAAGATTCATGTCGCGTTGACAATGCAAACTGCCATCAATGCACTTGATACTTCTGGCGTACCGATTGCTGAAGCAAGAATTCAATCTGCAACCGGCACAGCAGTGTGGTCACAACTGATTACGGCAACCAATAGCATGACATTCAATGGCTATGTTCCATTGGCAGCAGGCAGCTATCAGATCATTATCAAGGCGGCTTCCAACATTGATGATTCAAAGGCTGGCGCTCGTCTGCTCGATACCAGTGCCACCTATACGATTGATGCCAGCATCATTGAAGATGCTGGCGCGCCGCCGCGAAAGAAGAAATAAGCAATGTGAAAAGACCGGTAGTCATTGACTACCGGTCTTGCGATTGTAATACCTGCCCAGGTACAGGCTGCACTTATAAAACCAGCAAGCCATCGATCAAGCCGCCTGTCATTGCGGTCCACGATGCGCATGCGGTCCAACCTGTGTTTGCCAAATTCAGTGACACGACCGTTACGTAATTTGGCTCGATACTTAAATATCAGCGGAGCATGTGAGGTCTAAAGTTTCACTGCTTCGCAGATTCAGTTTGAAAAGTCTCGGCACCGATTGTCGGTGCCGAAAGTTATTGATGGATCTATCAATCTGATAGTGTCTTACCAGTTTCCAACAGCGTCTTGAGATCGCTGAGAATCCAGTTCCACCCACCACCACCTTGTTGATCGAACCTGCTGGATGTCGCTCTCTGCATTCTCGGTGCGCCTTCCATTTCGTGAGTGATGCTAAGCCGACAGAATCCGGCGGTCGTCTCTTCTATTTCCCATGTGACACGCGTGAAGCCTTCCGCTTTGTCTTCGGGTGCGAATAGAAATCGAAATGTTTGCACCAGCTTATAAGGTGGATGCGCTTCGATCACTTCGCCGTCGATACAGGTTTCGGGTACACCGTGAGCGATCATTTGTTCATTGGCTTTGTGACGAAACTTACCGCCAGGTTTAAGTTCATATTCGGCGCGCGTGCGATAGCTGTACTTCGCAGTCCATTCTGGATTCGTGACCGCATCCCAGATCATCTCTGGTGTGGCCTTGATATAAATTTCATGAATTTTGGTATAGGGGCTGAGCGCTTTCACGCTCGCTTGTTCTTGGGCGGGCATTGTTTGTTCTCCAGTGAAGATTTCAAATCCGCTAGTGCGGACAGTTGGTGTGCTGCGTACTTATCGATCCAGCGATCATGAATCTGGCGAATTGGCACTGCATTAAGGAAGTGCAGCTTTTCGCGTCCAGAACGTCGTGTAATCACGAGCCCCGCTTCTTCCAATACACGCAGATGTTTCATTACGCCGAAACGCGTCATCGATAATTCGGACTCAAGTTCACCTAACGTTTGCCCGTCTCGATCGAAAAGCAGATCGAGAAGGAATCGTCGTGACGCATCGGCCAATGCCTTGAATACGAGATCATCTTTAACCATGGGAAAACTATACGTGACCATTTGGTCACATGTCAACTAATCCTTGTAGATGAAGGAGTGGCTGCACATAAATCTTGATCCCCATAATGAAATTTGGCCGTGGGGCATCGCCGCCACGGCCAAACTATCAATCTATTAATACTTTGCTGTCGTCTAGTGATACGTCACCATCAACAACGGCGCACGAGTCGAACGATTCGAACCCGTGGTGTCATTGATTTCCATCAATACGGGAACAGCTGGCCCCAGGTCTTCCATGATGCGAATCTGAAAATCCTGAAGGTTTAACTGTTGCGCCTTCACCATCAAGGGTGTGACATCGAGTGATGAGTTAACACCCACGTCGTAGCGATCGAAATCAGGATGCGCAACGATATATGCCAACGCTGGTTGAATGCTGCGATCGAAATCAGTTCCAATCAAAGTAGGTGGTTGAAAGTTGACCAGCTCGACACGAATGGGAATGATGCCGGTGATCGGCGTCAAGCTATTCACATAAATATTCAAGTAAGCCGAATCGATGATGGCATTGCCCGGCACACCCTTGGAACCAGCGAGCGGGAAATTAAGAAACGCTCTGAACTCGGTCGATGTGTTGGGATCAATACCGACGAACACACTTTGCACACCGGAGGACATGCCCTGCGTTACTGTGTAAGTGCTGGACGATGTCTGTTCTATATCGCCATCATAAGCAGGATCGCTGACTATCTGCGTTGTATAAGAATTTCGTCCGTAGTCATCGTGGTAATGATCATCGCGACAACCTGTGAGAGTAAGAACGGCAAAGGCCAGTGCAATGCTGAATAGTTTGAAATTACGCATGTTGATTCTCATCATGTAAGGTCAGCTAAGTCGTGACACGGATCGGGCATTCGATGGATTGATTGTCAACCACGGGTTGGAGACCCACCGGTCGGCAGAGTTCCCGACACTGTGTAGTCAAAAACCCATACGCGGCTGTCAATAATCCGAGCAGCAAATGATCGTTGCCCATTCATGCCGGAGGTTTTATAGCAACGGCGCAACCACCTTGCTACACGGTATTGGATTTTGATTTTCCGGTAGCGAAGCGGAGGACTCGAGCATCAAGAAATGACCGCTACAAGATGGCCCTAAGCACCGGCACACGCTTTGCTATATCGGCAATAACGAAGCTGATTGCCAGCCCCACTACACTCAGTAAAGCAGCGAGTAACAACGGATTGACGGAGGCTTCCAGCGGACGAAACCACAAGGTAAAGGCAATCAATACCGGCGTATGCAGCAGGTACACACCGAAAGAACGATCACTCAGCCAGCGAAGGAATGGATGCTCGAAGTTGAATCGTGATGAAAACAACGCCAGCAAGCCTAACGCGATACCCAAACCACTGAGCTGTTCCCATGCCACCAGTTCAAACGCTGGCCAGTGCCAACCACCCGATATCGCCTCGGAAAACTTATCGCCTAATGATCGGTTGAAAACAACTATCGCTAAGAGTGCGATGGGACCGGCAACAATCGCAATCTGCCCTGCCCGTTTTGCGATGGATGAAGCCGACAGCGCCTGCAACCATTGATGCCGCGCTGCTAACAAGCCAAAGACAAACGCCAGAACGTATTGCGGAAAATAGCCCAGCTGAAAGTTGATAACCGATGAACCCAGTGGAAACCATAGACGTGCAATGAAGGTAGCGGCAACCAATGCTGCACCAAACAGCCATAACCTGGTTGCAGTGATGGGTGTGGTACTTGCTCGTAATGTTGCGTTAGATAATTTTCTCCCTGCAATTGCACGCCAGACAACCAGCAGCACACAGAAGATTAATAATGCAAAGGCAAACCACATGGGTCCGGTAGCATTAATAAAACGTCCCGATGAAATATAACCACGATAGAAAGTCGCAATAGAGTCTACTGGTTCATACCAGGGTTTAAGCACCATGATGATGAAGGGCTGAATCACCAACATAAAAAACAACGTAGGCAATCCCAATCTCATCCATCGCTCGCGCAGAAATTTTGCTGAGCCTTTCCGATTAAGCGATTGCTCTGCGAAGTAGGCAGAGATGAAAAACAGCAGACCCATAAAGAATGCCTGCGCATGACCCTCCCACAAGATAAACACAAGCTTCGCGCCAAATGAAGGCTCGCTTTTCGACATGATGAACCAGCTACCCACATGACTGTAGGTAACACAGGCGTGCTGAATCACCACCAGAAAGATGACGAGGGTTCGCAGATGATCGATCCATGGCATTCTGCTGGTATTTGTTGTCATAGTTGTGTTCGCTGATCGCGCCGGAGATGGATGATTATTCTTCGGCTGATCGTAGCATTCACGATATGGACCCGCTATGAATATGTGGCCCCTTCGACTATGACTTTTTCCTGACGATCAATCCATCGGCCACGCCACTGACTTTGGCATTTGCACTTCACCATCCGTTTCGCTTGATAACTTATGCAATGGCTTCATGGAATCTACTTCGCGCCACCATGGGTTAACTTTTTCGGCGTGCTCAGGTTCAACAGCCTGGCCCAGCATGGGCATTAACAACTGCGCACTGGTTTGTGGAGCAATTTCCAACAGGCGCTCTGCAGGTTGATCCCATGCATGCATGGCCAATGAAAA
>DATAHE010000255.1:0-2230 GCA_036263355.1 Steroidobacteraceae bacterium
CAATGCATGACCAAACAGCCATGTATCACAGTGCTCGAAGAAACCGTCTCGATGTGCAACAAACAACTGTCGCCATTCATGGCCTCGTAGCAGTTCGATCAATCGCATGCCGAAGTCGCTCTCACGTACAACTATCAATGCCGCATTCTCATCAAATACCGTCGCGGCATCACGAGCACCACCTCGCGCAGCAGTAATGCCATCACGTTTGATCTGCGCTGCCTGCAATGCATTTAACCGGCATTTGATGCTCGGGAAACTTAACCACACCAGCGCATTGAAGTAATCATGAAGATTGCTGCGCGTGGGGATCTCCCCCGTTTCATGTATGTACACTTCGTAACTAACACCCTGTGGCAGCGCTTCTTGCTCTACAAAACGAATCGGCTTGCCCAGTTCGTTGCAGCCCTTCATTTCGGTGGCGCAATGATTGAGGGATTTTTTCCAGTCTATACTCACATCAACGCTTTCATGCGCGTCCCGCACGCAGCGAAGCCATGGCCTCGACCAATCGATAGAGTCAAACATCGCTGCGCTATTGAATCCTGCGCACACTGATTACTTTGACAGGCACCTTCAGCATCTGACCTTTCATCGCGCCGTCTTTATCTGATTCAGAACGCGGTAGTTCGAGTAAAGTCTTGACCACATCCATGCCTTCGATGACTTGACCGAACACTGCATAACCCGCGTTATCGCCACTATTCGCTGGTTGTGCATCCAGACTAATAAGGTCACCCAGCACAATAAAGAACTCTGCCGTCGCACTACCGGGTGCAAGACGCGCCATCGACACCGCACCATTGATATGACTTAGTCCGGTCACCGTCGTGGGCTCATGTGGAATCGGCTTCAGCACTTTCTTTGGATCACCGCGAATACCACCTTGCAGCATTCCGTATTCTCCAGTCTCACCAATCTTCACCGCACGGTAAAATGTCATACCGTCGAGTCGCTTCTGATCCACATAGCGCAGGAAGTTACGTGCGGTAATCGGCGCACGCTCTACTTCGATCTTCATCACGATATCGCCGTAGCCGGTGTGAATGACCACTTTGGCGGTTTTAGGAATATGTGCTTCAGGTGAATTTTCCGCAGAAGCTGACGACGAGACAGATGCGCTCTGTGACGAAGCTTCCTGTGCGCAAACACATAGCGTCATTGATAACAGTAACGCGAATGCCACACACAACTTTTGATTAACAATTCGAATAAATGCGCGCATGAACTTTGCCTGATTTTTTGACGGATCAAAACCCCATCCTGAGTGCATTACACCATGTGATAGACAGGTGTTCCAGTACTGTATGCAGTGAGGTGCTCCTCCTCACCGACAACAGATTCAGCTGTCGCTGACTCGCAAGTTTGTCGAACGCGCTGTCGAATGACTCTGTCACTGCGGCGGGTTACCAATACAAACACAGAGGTGCTTATGCGCAAGGTGTCCATACTCTTAACAACTCTCATATGCATGACGGGTGTTAGTGCCTGGGCTCAAGATCATCAGGCGCAAGCAGATGAGATCGGATATGGTTCAAATCCCGCGCTGCCAAAACCTGACAAGCGACTCATTCCGACGGTAAAGATTGCGCCTGCACGTCCATGGCAGGGCGATGAGGCCCCCACTGCTGCACCGGGTTTAAAAGTGAATGCATTCGCGTCGGATCTTGATCACCCACGCTGGATATATGTGCTTCCAAACGGAGACGTGCTGGTTGCTGAGAGTAATGCACCAGAGAATCGCCCAGAAGATCGCAAAGGCGTTAAAGGCTATGTGATGAAGAAGGTGATGGCCAAGGCTGGCGCGGCGCCAAAAAGCGCCAATCGCATTACCCTGCTTCGTGACACCAACGGTGACGGGATTGCGGACAAGCAAACTGTTTTTCTACAAGGGTTGAACTCACCGTTTGGAATGGCATTGATAGGCAACGACTTCTATGTTGCGAACACCGATGCCGTTCTGCGTTTTCCTTACAAGACCGGCGAAACAAAAATTAACGCAGCCGGGACCAAGGTCATTGATCTGCCTGCAGGTCCGATTAACCATCACTGGACCAAGAACATTATTGCGAGCCCGGATGGATCACACCTGTATGTCACGGTGGGCTCGAACAGTAACGTAGGTGAAAATGGCATTGAGCAGGAGAAGGATCGTGCTGCCATCTGGGAGGTTGATGTTGCAACACGTCAATGGACTGTCTTTGCATCCGGGTTACGAAATCCAAACGGT
>DATAHE010000256.1:0-5415 GCA_036263355.1 Steroidobacteraceae bacterium
GTCTCCTTCTTTGAGACGCGATAGCAAGGTCTCCAACACTTCGCCAAGTTTCGGCAGCTCTACAATTGTTATTTCCCTCGGTACGTCGACGAAGTAATCGGCAGTTACATCTGGACATGGTGAAGACGCTATTGCCCAGCGATGCTCTTTGTCAAAAAGCCTTGGCCTCCGACTTTTTATATCCACAGTTGAAGAAAAGCTCTTGAATACACAAAGATGAGCTGACAAAGGCTGGGGTTTAGAAATCGCGAAAATTTTCATGCTACCAGGAGTCTTTTTCCCCGTGGCTGGATCCCAAAGGCATCCTCTTTCCTTCGACTTAAACTTCCATAGCAAACCCTTCAGTTGCTTGTTTGCTATTGATGCGAGTTGTTCTTGATTTGGTGGAAACAGAGTAAATTCAGGCGCGCAATCTGCGTGTTCGTAGATGATAATGTCTGCCTTCGCTGGTGAAAGCAAAAACAAAAACAGCAAATAATAGAGCCGCTGCATTCACTGCCTCCTTAGATTAGGAGTAGCTATCTTCTCCAAAATGCTGGCGTGATCAATACAATCAATGGATACACTTCAAGACGGCCAAGCAGCATGGCCAGCACGCAGATCCATTTTCCTGGTTCACTAATGCTGGCAAAGTTATTCGCGACAGAGCCTAAACCCGGGCCTGCGTTATTGATGCATGCAGCAATAGCAGAGAATGCGGAGACTTGATCAACACCGGTGGCAATCAACAGCACCATCAATGCGGCGAAACACACCACATAGATGGCGAAGAATCCCCACACTGCATCGATAATGCGCCATGGCACGGGTCGGCCACCCAACTTTACTGCAAACACCGCACTGGGATGCATCAGACGATTCACTTCGCGCGTGCCCTGCTTCCACATCAATATCCAGCGAATCACTTTCATGCCGCCCGCGCTGGAACCTGCACAGCCACCCATAAAGGTGACAAGTATCAACATCACCGGCAATGCACCCGGCCACATTGAAATGTCGGTGGTTTCATATCCGGTCGTGGTCAACATGGACATGACATGAAACAAGGCGCTGCGAATCGAATAGCCATGATCTGTAAAGATGCCATCCGCAATAAGTGTGACGCTAAATAGAATTACGCCCACCACCAGTACACCTGCATAGACGCGCCATTCCGAATCGCGCCAGTAGGTACTAATGTGCAAGCGACGCCATGCGATAAAGTGCAATGAAAAGTTAATGCCGCCAAGGAACATGAAGAAGATGGCGATGAATTCAATCGCAGGGTTGTTGAAATAACCAAGCCCGGCATCATGACTGGAAAACCCGCCCGTTGATACCGTGGAGAAGCTGTGACCGATGGCATCGAATGGCGTCATGCCTGCAGCCCAGTAACATCCGGCGCAGGCCGCAGTAATCAACACATATACCAGCCACAATGCCTTTGCGGTTTCGGTGATGCGCGGAGTCAAGCGCGTATCTTTAATTTGTCCTGGCGTTTCCGCTTTCAATAACTGCATGCCACCAATGCCAAGCATCGGAAGCAATGCAACTGCCAGCACCACCATGCCAATGCCACCCAGCCATTGAATCTGGTGACGGTAATAAAGAATGGAACGGGGCAGTTCATCCAGATGCGTCAGCGTTGTAGCACTAGTGGTGGTGAAACCAGAAACTGCTTCAAACACTGCATCTGTTAACGAGATATTGGGGCGAAGACTCAATGCAAGCGGTGCAGCGCCTGCCACACCCAGAACAATCCAGAACAGGGCGACAACAAGAAATCCATCACCCCAACGTAATTCACGTTGCTGCTTTCTTACGGGAACCCACACCAGTGCACCAATCATCATCAGGCTGACGAACGAATAGATGAATGCGCTGGCATTGCCATCATGATAATGCAGAGATACGCCAATAGGCGGCAGCATCGTGACGCTGAACAGCATCAACAACAAACCAAGGATGCGCTGGACGACTAGAAGGTTCATGTCAGTTTGATTTTATGTTGTGATTCAACGGCGACGGCGCGGTACATCAAACAGACGTTCCACTGCATCCACCTGCCTGCGATCAGTCAGGAACAGAATGACGTGATCATCGCGTTGCACCACCGTGTCATGATGCGCCATCAACACTTCTTCACCACGCACGATGGCGGCAATGGTTGCGCCATCAGGTAATGGAATATCCACGATCTTGCGACCGATGACACGGCCTTCGCCCTGAATACCATGTGCCACCGCCTCAATGGCTTCGGCAGTGCCACGACGCAGTGAATGCACCTGTGCCACGTCACCACGACGCACATGAGCCAGCACCGAACCAATGGTGATCATCTGCGGCGAAATTGCCACATCAAGATTGCCACTCTCCATTAACTCTGCGTATGCGGGACGATTGATTAGCGCCATGACTTTCTTGGCGCCTAAACGCTTGGCAAGCATCGCAGAAAGAATGTTGGCTTCTTCTGCATTGGTGACCGCGACGAATACATCGGCGGTGTCGATGTTCTCTTCCAGCAACAACTCTTCATCAGAGGCATCACCAATCAGTACGATAGCGCTCGACAGCTGTTCTGCAATGCGACGTGCACGACGTGAATCGCGTTCGATCAACTTTACCTGATTCGTTCCTTCCAGCTTTTGTGCCAGACGGAAACCAATGTTACCGCCGCCTGCGATTACTACTTTGCGTGCGGGATCTTCGAGGCGTTGAATCTCATTCATCACTGGGCGAATGTCTTTACGTCCAGCAATAAAGAACACTTCATCACCATGTTCAATCACCGTATCGCCGCTGGGCTTAATGTTCTGACCACCGCGATAAATTGCCGCCACGCGTGCGTCAGTATTGGGAATGTGTTCGCGCAAGGTGCGCAGCTGTTGACCAACCAGCAAGCCGCCCTTCAACGCACGTGCACTGACCATGCGCACACGCTCTTCTGCGAAGTCCAGCACCTGCAACGCACCAGGATAACGAATCAATCGCGCGATATGTTCTGTCACTAGCTGTTCGGGACTCAATGTCACATCCACAGCGAACGAACGATCTTCACCACCAAATAGTTTCTCGTGCCGTGAAAATTCGCTGGAACGAATGCGCGCAATACGTGTGCAGTCTTTATTGAACATGGTTGCGACGATCTGACATGCCACCATGTTCACTTCGTCGCTATTGGTCAGTGCGATAAATACATCAGCACCGCGCGCGCCGGCTGCTTCGAGAATGCCGGGATGCGCTCCATTGCCGATAATGGTGCGGATATCAAGCCGGTCCTGCAGATCGCGAAGCAATGCTTCGTCACGATCGACCACAGTGATTTCATTGGCTTCTTCACGCGCCAGATGATTGGCCGCAGTACGACCCACTTGTCCGGCACCCAAAATGATGATCTTCACGCCCGCATCCTCTTTGATTAGTAGCGGTAATTGAGGCCGGTATTGTAGCTGAGAACAGTGGAATAGCGAAAAACCGGAGGTAAAGACTTTGAATTCGCCAGGGATTGCTGCGTTATTTCCGCGCAATAGGCTGAAAGTATGAAGAGGAACCCTTCGTTCTTCGACAAGCTCAGGATGATCGGGTACTCATGGCGAACGGTCTGAAAGGATCATTAGCACGTAGTTCAATCATCCTTTGAACAAATACTCCAGCGCAATGCCCACAAACACCACCATTCCAAAATAGTTGTTATTCAAGAAAGCCTTCATGCAATCCGCCGGTGTACGTTTACGAATCAGGAATTGCTGAAACAATGCAAACAATGCTGCAGCACTAATACCCAGTTTGTACCAACTACCCAGCTCTAGTTCTGAGCCCGCCAGCCATAGCGCATACAGCGTCATCATCTGCATCACACCAATGATGACGCGATCTGCATCACCGAAAAGAATGGCGCTGGACTTGATACCGATACGCATATCGTCGTCACGATCCATCATGGCGTAAATAGTGTCATACGCTGCAGCCCACAAAATAGTGGCAGTAAACAGCAGCCAGCAAAGCTTCGATGTCGTACCTGTTTGTGCGACGAAGGCCATTGGAATGGACCAGCTGAATGCCACGCCCATATAAAACTGGGGTGCAGGAAAGAAGCGTTTAAGGAAGGGATAAGTCGCCATTAGTCCCACACCCACAAAGGACATCTGCACGACTTTCTTGTCCAGCGTCAACACCAGACCAAACGCAATCAGCGCTAGTGCCGCAAACAACGCCAGGGCTTCCGGCGCTGATACTTCGCCCGTTGCCATCGGACGCTCACGCGTACGTTGTACATGGCCATCGAGCTTGCGATCAGCGAAGTCATTAATCACGCATCCGGCTGAACGTGTCAGAAACACGCCGATCACAAAGACAATAAATACTTTTTCGTTGGGATGACCATTGGATGACAGCCACAGTGCCCACAGCGCGGGCCATAACAACAAATAGGTGCCAATAGGCCGATCCATGCGCATCAACCGCTTGTACACACCCAGTGCGCGCATCAAGTTATTGGCTGCATCCGATTGCGCATACCAGGTATCGAAACGATAGCGCAATAACTTTAGCCGCTGCCCCAGCGGTGACGTTTGCGGCTTCAACTGTTCCGCTATCTCGTTGCTGCTGGTGGAAACCACTTCGGCTACCCGCTGATCATTCACAACAGATGGAGCCGCCGGCTCAACAGCGGGTGACTGATCGGGAATGACAGGAATGGGTTGCGTGGTTTCAGGCATGATCAGGTTTGATGACAAACTTGCGCTATATTACCGTGTCATTGTAACCAGTGCCCCAAAAATTCGGGGTGCAAATGTGAGCAGTAATGGCCAGCGACCAAAGTTACGTTGACTACGTGTGCGAACAAATTGCCGATGCAGGCGTTATCTCCCATCGCAAAATGTTTGGCGAATACGCCGTGTATTGCAACGAAAAGGTGGTCGCGCTGGTCTGTGACAATCAATTATTTGTAAAGCTCACAGACGCAGGACGCAGCATGCTGGGTGACATTACCGAGGGCCTTCCATATCCCGGTGCAAAGCCGTGGATCGTTGGCGATGAATATCTCGAGGATGTTGAGTTGATCACCAAGCTGATCCGCATCACTGCCGACGCACTGCCTGCACCGGCCATCAAGAAACCAAAGAAGAAATCGGCAAAGAAAGTCGCGAAGAAGAAATAGAAACATCTGTTGGCGCAACCTACTTATACAGACGAATGGCAGCGCTTCGTTTCGGTTAATATGCGCCTCTTTTCAAGGAAATAGCATGAGCGCGATACCCAGTTGCCCGAAGTGTCAATCTGAACTTGCTTACAAAGACGGGCTCAATTTTGTTTGCCCCGAATGCGCTCATGAGTGGCCGCAACAGCAAAACGCAGAACAGGCCGACGCCTCAGCGGAAATCAAAGATGCTTTCGGCAATGTACTGAAGGATGGCGATAGCGTCAGCGTGATCA
>DATAHE010000257.1:0-4726 GCA_036263355.1 Steroidobacteraceae bacterium
GATGGCCAATAACGCAAAGCCAAAGAATGCAGCAGTGACGCAGAGGGACACCAGTACGCGATGCGTGTCCCAGAAGATAAAGATCAGTGCCAGGCCTGCCATGAAGCAGCCAATCCCCAGTGTGAACAAAGCCGCAAGTGACCAGAACAAGGTCACCGCCAATCGCTGGATGTCTGACTGCAATTCGGTGGTTAGTAACTCCAGTCGTGTCTGTGCCATTGCCAGCAGTGTGGCGAGCAACTGCTTGACTGAATGCAGCAGATTGACAATCGGTCCGCCGCCACGGAAAGAATGATCAGACTGGGCATCTGATTCGTCGTCGCTGTTCGTTTCAGTCACGGCCTTTGGTCCTTGTTGGTACAGACTTGGCAGGTTACTAATCACGACGTCGCAGCAGCATGCCTACGATCACGCCCACTGCGGCCACAATGCCCAGTGATTGCCATGGATTGTCTTTGACATACGTCGTTGCCTTATCGACGGCTTCGCGTGCGCTTTTGATCGCGCCTGCTTCGGAATTCTGTAGACGCTCCTTGGCTTGTCGCAGTGATTCAGCAGCACGCGCGCGTGCTTCCTGTACTTTTTCGCCGGATTCCGCAGCGGTGGCTTTCAGCAACGCTTCCACGTCCTTTGCCACGGCATGCAAATCTTCCCGCAGTTTGTTCAATGTTGCTTGGTCGTTCATAAATCACCACGCCAAAACTACTGCGCTCGATATTTTGAATCCATACGGTGCTCGGATCCTCATTTATCCTGCATAAACTCCGGGTCCTGCGCTCCGGTTGGACTCAAACTATCTTCGCTCGCTACGTTTTGAGATAAGGTTTAAAAAAATGGATAGAAAAGTGCCATAACTATCCCTACCATGCGGCATCGTACATTGAGTTCGTTGATGTGGCCATATAATGCAATCACAAGAGCACAGGAACAGTTCATACAGCCGTTTTTATACGAGAATATTCGGACTTGTCACCGCATTAATACTGGGTGGCGCGTGCTACCGTTTGTTGTTGCCCTTTATTGCGCCGCTGCTGTGGGCATTGTTGTTCACCTTGTTGTTGCATCCCCTGCATGCGAAATTGACTCGCTGGTTGCGGGGTCGTAATCAGCTTTCGGCTGGCTTACTAATCGCTCTGACGTTTATTGCGCTAGTGGGTCCGATCACCGGCATTACCGCTGCCTTCGTGCATCAGGCCAGCGACTTGCTGCAGGTGGTGCAGGGTTGGTTGAGTGCTGAAGGGCACGATCCGGTGTCACTAAGCAATCAACCTGTTATGCAGGATGCGTTGAGCTGGCTGGCCCGTAATACAGGCATCACACTGGATGACTTGCGGAATTGGACGCAGGAGGCTGCGCATGCCTCACTGTCGGTAGTGGCTACGGCCAGCGGCAAGTTGTTCATGGGCGCACTGGGTACGGTCATTGGGTTGTTGCTTACCTTGTTCTTTATGTTCTTCTTCATTCGCGATGGCGAAGACATGGTGCATGCAGTACGCGAGCTGGTGCCGCTGCCCGCCAGCAAGCGCGAAGAGTTATTTTCGTATCTTGCCGCAGTGACGCGTGCAGTGATGTTCGGCGTGGGATTAACTGCACTGGTGCAGGGCGCATTGGTGGGAATTTCATTATTGATTGTTGGTGCACCTTCGCCGCTGGTGCTGGGCGTACTGGCAACGGTATGCGCCCTGTTACCCATTGGTGGTACTGCATTGGTGTGGATACCTGCCGGGTTGATTCTGTTTGCGCAAGGTCGCTGGGGTGCGGGGATTTTCATTCTGATCTGGGGCTTTCTCGTTTCGCTGACAGATAACGTTCTGAAGCCCTTGTTGATTTCTGGTCGCGCACGTGTGGCAACACTGACTGTATTTATCGGCGTGCTGGGAGGCGTGCGTGCATATGGTCCGCTCGGCTTGTTTCTCGGCCCCGTGGTGCTGGCATTGGCGATTGCGTTGATTGAATTTACGCTGCAATCGCAACGTCGCAAACACGTGATCATCACCACTGAATCGCCTGCAACTGTTGATACTGATGAATCGCAAACATGAGCTATACCATTCGCATTGCAACCCGTGAGAGCAGACTGGCGCTGTGGCAGGCCGAGCATGTGGCGACACTACTGCGTAACGCATACGCCGATGTGACTGTGTCGCTGGTGCCGATGACTACCACGGGTGATCAGATTGTTGATCGCACATTGGCGCAGGTGGGCGGCAAGGGATTGTTTATCAAGGAACTGGAAGTCGCGATGCATGAATCACGCGCAGAAATCGCCGTGCATTCGATGAAAGATGTGCCGAGTGTATTACCCGATGGCATGGTGATTAACTGTGTGCTGGAACGCGCTGATGTGCGTGATGCGTTTGTGTCGAAGAAGTATGCGAACTTTGCATCACTGCCACAGGGTGCGCATGTCGGTACGGCGAGCCTGCGTCGTCAAAGCCAGATACTGGCAGCACGACCCGATTTAAAAATCAGCGCCGTGCGTGGCAACGTCGAAACGCGTTTGCGTAAGCTGGATGAAGGGCAGTTCGATGCCATCATTTTGGCGAGCGCAGGACTAACACGTCTGGGTCTGGCGAATCGTATTACTGAATATCTTGATCCATCGTTCTGCGTACCAGCAGTGGGTCAGGGCGTGATTGGTATTGAATGCAAGGCCAATGACTATGTGACACGTGCATTCTGCTCAACGCTGAATCATGCCGATACGGAAGTGTGTGTGAATGCCGAGCGCGCTTTCGCTGCCAAACTCGAAGGCAGTTGTCAGTCACCGATTGCAGCGCATGCCATTCTTAACGGTGACGAAATGCAATTGACCGGATTGGTTGCGGCGACGGATGGTTCAAAAGTAATGCGTGATCAAATTTCGGGTCCACGCAATGAATCGCTCAAACTGGGTGAGGCATTGGCGACACGCATGCTCGAAGCAGGTGCGGGTGAGTTACTGGGTCTTAAATCGGAATAAGCTGCACATATGATTCCACTGGTAATTCCGCCGCTTTCGAATTTGCGTGTTGTGGTAACACGACCTGCACAGCAGGCTGATGGTTTATGTGCGGCAATTACCAAACGTGGTGGCGATGTCATTCGCTTGCCGGTGCTGGAGATCAGGGCGCGTGAGGTACAGTTATCGCGAGCCACCTATGATCTTGTGGTGGTGATCAGTGCCAATGCGGTGGACCATGGCGCGACACTACTGAAGCAGTTAGTAGCATCTCAATCTTCCACTCAAATCGCGGTGATCGGCAATGCCACTGCAAACGCGTTGCAGTCAATCGGCTTTGAGGCGCATATCGCCGCACCTGCACCATTTAATAGTGAAGCATTGCTGGCACATGAACTGTTGCAGTCGCCGCCTGCGAATGTGCTGATCATTCGCGGCGTGGGTGGACGCGAAGTGCTCCGTGAGACTCTCGCTACGCGTGGATCACAAGTCGATGTTGTTGAAGTATATGAACGTGTTGTCGCCACGGTGGCGAGTGATCAACGCATAGCGTTCCATCAGGCATTAAAAGAAGGTCTGGTGGATGCGGTTACATTTACCAGCACTGATATCGCACAGGCATTGATGTCGCAACTGAGTGCGGAAGAGCTTGAATGGACACGGGCTTGCATGGCATTGGCCGGCAGTGTTCGCATTGGAGAGCAATTGCCGGCACTGGGATGGCAGGGCGAGTGCATTGTCAGTGACAGCCCCGATGACATCACCATGCTGGATACGCTGGTCAGGTGGCATACGCGGAGCAGAAACTAGACCTATCTCAAAACTACTGCGCTCGTCATTTCGCGCCCATGCGGTGCTCGGAATCCTCACGTACTGTCATGTACGCTCCGGTTCCTCCGCTCCGGCTGGACACAAACTAACTTCGCTCGCTACATTTTGAGATAGGTCTAAATTCCGTCTTCAAAGCACACCCTCGATTACCGGTATCGCATGCTGATTCCTGTGCATATGGGCGGATGCGGAACGTAGCGAATCGCGACGCCGGTGTCCGACAGTCCGTCACATCCACGGCAACCTCTGTTACGATACGCGCCCGTTATAAGTACCGACTTCCCCCGTCTCCGGCAGAGCAATATGGCGGAATCCATTACACAAATTCGCAATAATCGTGTCTTTCTGACCGTGCTGGGCGTCATCTCGTTGCTGGCACTGGCCTATGCCATCATGCGTGTCGACATTCTCCGTGCGCGCATCGCCGATCTCGAGGTGCATCGCGATACACAACAAGACATCAATGCAAGGCTGAACGCGCGTAACGAAGATTTGATTGCGGCCAATCTTTCAACGCAGGAACAACTGAAGCGTCTGGCGTCAGTGGAAAGTGAGTTGGCTGGCATTAACGCCACGATGGGCGAGTTGCGTGGTCGTACCGAACAATCGCAACGTAACTGGGCGCGCGTTGAAGCACTGTACCTGTCGCGTCTTGCTGATGATCAGCTCGCTTTAACACATGATCCGGCAACGGCGTTGCTGGCTATGCAGGCAGCCGAGCAAAGATTGGCATACGTTCGCGATGGCGCGCTCGATGGTGTTCGTAATCAAGTTGCAGCGGATATCAATGCGCTGCGTAAGGTGCCGCAGGTAGATTACAAATCGCTGTTTGCACAACTGGAGCAGGCCGAGAGCTCTGCAGCATCATTAAAGGTGATGGGCAATGTGGTGAATGCCGCTGATGAGGATCGCGGTATTGATGGCAGCAAGGCGGGCATTGAGCGTGCATGGTTG
>DATAHE010000258.1:0-2331 GCA_036263355.1 Steroidobacteraceae bacterium
TCTGTATTTTCCTACCGGTAACTATCGCGTTAGTCGTTCACTCGTTTTAAAACCAGATACCGTCTTGATCGGGTTGAATCCCGGAACCACGCAAATTTCACTGATTGATGGCTCGACCGAATTCGGTGGTGATGGCAAACCCGTGGGCATCATTGTTACGCCCAAGGATGGATCGAACATCATTAGCTCCATCGCCATTACAACAGGTGCTTCGAATCCGCGTGCCGCCGCAGTGATCTGGATGGCCGGACCACATTCATTGATGGATGACGTTTCTTTCCCCGGACGTTTCTTCTTCGGATCAGGGTTTCGCGGCTTCGGACCACCCCGACCCGTGGCTGCAAACTCATCTACATCGAGCGTGTCATCATTTCGACCAAACTTCGAGATATCGCCAGTCGCTGCAGATCTGCTGATCACCAATGGTGGCGGCGGAATATTCCGCAACAACTGGCCGCATGGCACCAACGCAAAGATAGGCCTGCGTATCGAAAACACGGATACGCCAGGAAAGATTTACCAGATGTCCGTTGAGCATCACATGCGAGTGGAATCAGAGTTCCACAATGTTCGTAACTGGGAAGTCTATGCGTTGCAAACTGAGGAAGAGAATCCCGCCGGCGCTGAAGCCTATGCAGTCGACGTAGAAAATTCTCATGACCTACTATTCGCTAACACTTATATGTATCGCGTTTCACGCAATGTGTTGCCAAAAACACACGCGATACTAGTGCGACGCTCCAGTAGCATTGCGTTTGAAAACGCAAAGGTGTTCAGCCAGACGCGACTTGCATTCGATAACGCTGTACTCAATGAATCAAATGGTGCTTCGGTACGTTCTCAATTCTTTACGCACTTCGTCGCCAATGAAGACTCAAAGCAACCCAACGTATTGTCACCACCCGCAACGATTTTTGCGAAGGGCGCAAAATTAGAACAACTCGCCACTGGCTTCAGTAACGCTTCCGGCTTGACAGTTGATGATGCTGGCACAGCATTCTTCACTGACGCGGTTAAGGGAACAATCTATCGCTGGAATGGCGGCACCAAAAAAGCAGAGGTACTCGCAGAGATTCAAGGTCAGCCACAAGTACTCGGCTTTGTTGCGCCTGCAACTTTGCTTGCGATTGCGAATGAACGTGCGGTCTATCATTTAAGTTCTGTCGAGCCTGGTGTCGCGAAGCTCGTGACAGAAACACCGGAGCTACAGCCACAAACAACGTTAATGTTGCCCGTGGGTATTCACAATCAGCTTTCAGTCATGCAGGACATGATGGAACACCGCGGTTACGTCTATAGACCGCGAAGCAACACAGCAATTGTGAGCACGGTCTCAAACGAACATCGAGGTTACTACTATGCGCCGGATAGCCACACTGCGATCATGGCAGGCGGTACATGGCGACCGAATTTGCAGAGCTCACAACTCGCAGCATTTGTACCGGGCACATCGCACTATCTGACCAGCGAAGATGATGGTCGAACATACGTGGCGAAGCTGGAAGCCGATGGCAAGCTCAGCACAACTGTCTTTGCCGAACGTGGTGGCACCTCGGTGGTTACCGACGTTGCTGGCAACGTGTATATCGCAAGCGGTCAAATCTACATCTATGATCGCAAAGGCAAACAGATAGGCGTGCTTGAGATACCAGAACGTCCCGGTAGCCTCGTCTTTGGTGGCACTGATCAACGCACTCTCTACATTGCGGCGCGCGGATCGCTCTACGCAATTCGCACGAAGTCGCCAGGGCGTTAGATGCACGAACATCAAGGTGAACACCAGACATAACCGGCCTACATATTGGTCGTCTGCTGCCGATATCTGATCGCTAAGGACATCACCACAAGTGATTCCGCAACTTTTCGTAACAACCCTTTGTTACCGTGTTCATGAATACCAGTACTGACGATTGGCGCAATAAGTATCTCGATAGTCTTCGCACCATGGAGAGCGAAGAGCAGCGCTTCAAAGGTATGGAATCCATACTCAAGCGGCTGGTCGGCAGATTGTGTATTGCATGCCTTGGCCTGTCGCCGCGTCTGGATCAGGAGCTCAAGAAGCTTCAGGCGGCTGCGCGTCGCGAAGTGACAACGGATGAACTTGAGGCAATCATGCCCGCATTGACGGAGGCGGTGGTTGCACTCGATGAAAAAACGTCAACGGCAAGCAGTGTACCAGCTGCAGTGGTTACCGCCGTTTCCGCAGCAATAGCTGAACTACCAAACGAGTCGTCCATCCGGTCTTCGCTTTCCGCCTTGCTTGCAGAACTGAAACGCGACTCCTCACTCAGCAATCAGATCGTTGCGATTGATGAGAAACTGGGACAACCT
>DATAHE010000259.1:0-8521 GCA_036263355.1 Steroidobacteraceae bacterium
GGCCTCACACAGCACTGCATTGGCAAGCCACTTCGCGAACTCAAACTTCCCCAAACCTGCCACGCCATGCAACAACAATGCATGCGGCATGCGCTCGGCACTGCGGGCACGTTCGAGCTGTGACCAAGCAGATTGTTGCCAAGGCAAAGGCATCGCATACGAAACTGGCTGCGGCGATGATTGACTCATATCAACTCCGCGAGGCCTGAATAAATTGCATGACGACAGTGCGAATCGCAGCAGAAACGTTATCGAGTGGTTGCGAAGCGTCAATGATTCTGAATCGAGCCGCATGTTCACCGGCGCGAATGTTACAACCAAGTCGAACACGTTCAAAAAACCCGAGCTGTTCTGCTTCAAAACGATCCGTTTCCTGCGCACCACTTGCGCTGCGTTGCTGAGCACGTTGCATACCCAATTCAACTGGCGCATCCAGCAACAGCGTCATGTCCGGTTGTATATCGTCATGTACCATTCGTTCAAGCTCACGAATATCTTCGATGGACAAACCGCGACCGTAGCCTTGATAGGCATAGCTCGCATCGGTGAAGCGATCACACACCACCCAGTCACCACGCTGCAATGCGGGTTTGATCACGTTGTGCAAATGAGTAGCACGTGGGGCGAACATCAATAACAACTCACATGACGGTGGCATCGGTTCGGTATCTCGCGCCAGCAGTAACTCACGAATATGCTCCGCACGCTCGGTGCCGCCGGGCTCGCGCGTCATGATCACGTTCAGACCAGCTTGTTGCAAGGTTGCTTCTACGACCTTGAGCTGCGTGGTTTTACCTACGCCCTCGCCGCCTTCCAGTGTGATGAATTTTCCTGACATCGTTTATGACAATCAATAGGTTCCACAATCAGCTATTCAGATACAAATCGGCCGTGCTCGCTGTAACTCAATCATGCCGAGCTCTTTGCAACTTCACCAGCCTGGCGACGGCTTGTGCATGCTCTTCGTAAGTTTTTGAAAAGTGGTGCGCACCACCCTCGCCAGTTGCGACAAAATACAGTGCACCGGTGCGCTCGGGGTGTGTCACTGCCTGCAATGATCCGGCGCCGGGTAGACAAATTGGTGTCGGCGGCAAGCCATCGCGAGTATACGTGTTATAGGGCGTGTCACGTTGCAAATCCGACTTGTGGATGTTGCCGTCATAGTCTTCACCCAGACCATAGATGACAGTAGGGTCGGTTTGCAATCGCATACCACGATCAAGACGATCCATAAACACGCCGGCAATCATGGGCCGTTCATTGGCCAGTGACGATTCCTTCTCAACGATAGAAGCAAGAATCAATGCCTCATAAGGAGAATGAACTGCCAGTTCGCCACTTCTGGAACTCCACGCTTGCTGCAACTCCTTCTGCATGCGTCGTTGTGCCAGGGCAAATATTTCAAGATCGCTTGTGCCCTTAGCATACTGATAAGTGTCGGGAAAGAACTGCCCTTCGGGATGTGTGCCCACCAGATTCAATCGGCGCATGATCTCCATGTCAGCAACTTTTTGCAGCGTTTGTTCAATTGACGACTGCGCCGCGACGATGCGTCGCATATCAGCAAAGGTCGACCCTTCAATAAACTGCACGCTATGCAGCACCACTTTGCCGCTGGTGAACAGTTGCAACAACTCATCAGGCGACATCCCCTTGTGTAGCGCGTATTCACCGGCTTTGATTAAGGAGGACTGATGATTGAAGTGTGCCCAGCCTCGCCACACCTGTGGGTATTGCAGCCAGCCTCGCTGTTGCAGATTGCGTGCAAGGCTGTTCACCGATGCGCCGCGTGTTATCTCGTAAGTTGTATCGTCGAGCGTTTCGACAGGTTGATGCAGCCAGTACCACGCATAAGCCAACGATCCACCAGCAGCAATCACCAACAACAATATGGCCTTCAATAGAAAACCAATAATGCTGAAAGATTTTTTTGGTTTGCGTGACATGGTATTGGCTAATCGTCAGTGGTTAGTCAGTTCGCTCAGTTTGTGTTTGATCTGTGTCGCAACTTCGTTGCTTTGCCATTCATAGCCATCACGTTGTTGATCCCGGAATTGCGATGGCAATAGCGTAACCACCGAACGAATGCCCCTGACAACATTGGTCACGAATACCTCCGAAGCGGAATATAGTTCCTCAAACCTCACGGCTCGCACTTCCACTGCGAGATTTAATTCGTCGGCTGTCTTCAGGATATTTTTTCGCATGATTCCCGCCACGCCGCAATAGCGTAAATCCGGTGTCACCATCGTTCCATCTACCATAAGAAATACATTGCTCATCGTTCCACAAATTAATTCACCTTCAGTATCAGTCAACAGACCTTCACCGATCTGCGCATCGTTCCACTCTGATTGCGCCATCACTTGTTCCAGGCGATTAAGATGCTTCATTCCAGCAAACAATGCATTGCGCGCCAGTCGTGTTTCGCACCAGCGCACTGTCAATGGTTGCGTATCGTTACTAACCGGTGCAAACAGCTGCCATAGTCGCAGTGGCTGCGCATCAACAGGCGGGCGATAACCACGACCGCCACCACCACGCGTCACAACTAGTTTGAGCACTGCGTCGCGATGATTGCCAACAAGCTTTTGCAGCTCGTAGTGCAACAACGTCATGTCAGGAACATCAATCTTCAGTCTCTTGCAGCCATCAGCCAAACGTTGCAAATGATCGTCAATAAATTGAACCTGCCCGTTACTAAGACGCATGGTCTCAAATAAGCCATCTCCATACAGCAGGCCTCGATCATTCATTGGAATGACCGCATCATGCGGCGCAACGAGCCTGCCATTAAGCATCGCAATCAACACGAAACACCCAGCGCACGCAATAGTCCCCGCGCCTTTGCTCTGGCCTCATCGAGTTCGTGTTCAGGCTCCGAATCAGCGACGATGCCCGCACCTGCACGAAAGGAAAGCACGTTGTCTTTCAAATGCAGTGTACGAATGAGAATATTCAAGTCCATGCTGCCGTCGCGATTGATGTACCCCATCGAACCGGTATAAGGACCTCGCGCGGCAGGCTCCAGTTCGGAAATGATGTTCATGCAACTCACTTTGGGACAACCGGTAATTGTTCCACCCGGGAACACGGCGGCAATGGCTTCGCCTGGAGTTACGCCTTCTTTCAACTCACCACAGACGTTAGAAACAATGTGATGCACATGCGCATAGCTTTCAACCGTCATGTACTCATTGACGTGCACCGAACCGCCCTTGCAGATACGCCCCAAATCATTGCGTTCCAGATCCAGCAACATGACATGTTCAGCTTGTTCCTTGGTATTACTACGCAGCTCTTCAATTAACTGCATATCTCGTTGCGCATCGCTAGAACGCGGCCGTGTTCCCGCAATAGGCCTGGTATTTACTTTATTCTCACGGATGCTGATCAATCGCTCAGGTGATGAACTAATAACAGCTTCATCGTCGAGCAATGCCAGTGCAGCAAATGGCGCAGGATTAGCGAACTGCAAACGCTCATACACATCACAAGCACTCAGCCCATCATTCAATAGTGCTCGCCAGCCACGTGAAAGATTGGCTTGATAGATATCACCCGCCGCAATGCGTTCTTTGGCTCGCTCCACTGCCTTGAGATAGATTTGCCGATCATCTTCCTGCAATTCACTGATAACACTCACCGCAACAGGTGATGCATGACTGCTCTCAACTTGTTGCAGATGTGCACTGACCAATTCGATTTGTTTGATGAACTCATGCTCCGCAACAAACCATGCCTGAGAGGTATTGGCATCGCGAACGATGGCAGCAGGAATGCGAACAGCTTGAGCAACGATGTCGTTTGCAGATGCCGCAACCAACTTGAGTGATGGTTCTATCTCTCCTGCAAGTTCGTAGCTCAAGTAAACAAACCAGCCACCAGAAAATGGTAGCTCACTGCTACCCACGGGTGCTTTTTCACGACGCCACCAATGATCCAGCGCACCCAGAAACTTTTGCGAACCTGCGAAAGATTTATCACCAGAAAATTGAAGGCACTTGTCGCCACGCAAGGTGAGCCGATCACCTGGAAACGCCATCAGAATATCGTGATTGTTATTCACGCCAGCAGCAGCGCTCTGCAGCAAAACAGGATAAGTCTGTTGAAATTTGCGTTGCAGCTGCAATAACTGTTGCGCGCTGATGCGGCCCAATGACTGGGCGCGCGCATAAGAAAGAACTTTCGATGACACGTCTTGCAACACAGTCGCACTGTACCGCAGTGGCAACTTGTCTTGCATTGTTAGTTGGGTTAAACGATCAACCCAATTTCTTGAAAATCAGACTGCCGTTGGTGCCACCAAATCCAAATGAATTGGATAGCACTGCATTGATCTTCATCTGCCTTGCCGTGTGCGGCACATAGTCCAGATCACACTCAGGACTTGGGTTGTCCAGATTGAGCGTCGGTGGCGCAACCTGATCGCGAATTGCCAGGATGGAGAAAATTGCTTCCACCACACCTGCAGCTCCGAGCAAGTGCCCGGTGCTGGACTTGGTGGAGCTGACCGCCACTTTCATTGCGTGCTCACCAAAGCATCGCTTCATGGCGAAGGTTTCGGCACGATCACCCAACTCCGTTGAAGTAGCATGTGCATTGATGTACTGAATGTCGGAAGGATTCATACCGGCATCGCGCAATGCATTCGCCATAGCCAGACGCGCACCTTCACCGTCTTCAGGTGGTGTAGTGATATGATGAGCATCGCCGCTCATGCCAAAGCCAGCAAACTCTGCATAGATATGCGCACCGCGAGCCTTTGCGTGCTCGTACTCTTCAAGCATCACAGCACCCGCGCCATCCGACAGCACAAAGCCATCACGGTCTCGATCCCACGGCCGACTGGCGCGTTGCGGATCATCATTGCGTTGTGACAACGCGCGAGCCTGACTGAATCCACCCAGACCCAGCGGCGTTGTCGCCATCTCACCACCACCAGCGATCATCGCATCCGCATCACCATATTGAATCAAACGTGCGGCAATCCCCAACGCATGAGTGGACGTTGTGCATGCTGTAACGGTGGCGATATTCGGACCAGTCAATTTGAAATTGATCGACAGGTGACCGGAGATCATGTTGATGATGCTGCCGGGCACGAAGAAAGGCGAAATCTTGCGTGGGGTTTTGGCTTCGAGATATTTGCCGTAGTTATCTTCGATGGTGTCCAGACCGCCGATGCCTGCACCCATTGCCACACCAACTCGTGCTGCATTTTCAGGCGTGATCACGATGCCAGAGTCTTTAAATGCCTGCGCACCGGCGGCATAGCCGTAATGCATGAAAGGATCTATTTTCCGCAGCTCTTTAGCAGATAGATATTCTTCCGCATTGAAGCCTTGAACGGAGCCACCAAAGCGTACGGGAAAAGCGCTGACATCAAAGCGGGTAATGGGACCAATGCCGCTCTTGCCTGCAAGGATATTCGCCCAGGCAGAATCAATCGTACTGCCAACTGGTGAAACAATACCGAGACCGGTAATGACTACACGTCGCTTGGACAAGTGGTCACCTCAAGTTTGGGTGGAAAATAGTTTGAGACCGCCATCCTTGGCTGGTCAACGCGCAGCCCAGGAAATCAGGCTTTGGCGCGACGTTGATTGATGTAATCAATCGCCTGCTGAACCGTCGTGATTTTCTCAGCATCTTCATCGGGGATTTCGGTTTCGAATTCCTCTTCCAATGCCATCACCAGTTCAACGGTGTCCAGTGAATCGGCGCCGAGATCATCAACAAAAGAAGCGCTGTTTGTCACTTCTTCTTCTTTCACGCCCAATTGCTCGGCGACGATGGCTTTAACCTGTTGTTCAATGCTACTCATGTGTTTTCTGAGTCCTCTGTGAGACTGTGTAACCCTTATGCGTCTGATGTCACTATGACAGACCAATCAACCGGCCAGCCCAGATGCATGGGGCGCGTATTCTATGTGAATCAAGCCAGCTATCCAACACTAAAAAAGCTTTTTTCGATCAATGAGTTAACAAAAACAGCCATCGAGCCTGGGGCCCAGATGGCAATTTCTTACGTTAAATCATGTACATCCCGCCGTTCACATGCAAGGTTTCACCAGTGATGTAACTGGCGTGCGGCGAGGCCAAAAAGCTCACCGCCTGGGCGATATCTTCTACATTACCCAGGCGCCCTACCGGCACCTGCTGCACTAGCCGTTCTTTTTGCTCATCGCCAAGCTGGGCGGTCATGTCAGTAGCAATAAAGCCCGGAGCAACCACATTGACGGTGATGCCACGCGACCCCACTTCACGTGCCAAGGATTTTGAAAAACCAATGATGCCTGCTTTCGCCGCGGCATAGTTCGTCTGGCCTGCATTGCCCATCACACCGACAACCGATGCAATTGTAATAATCCGGCCCTTGCGAGCTTTCATCATGCCTCTGATCACTGCCTTGGAGAGACGGAACAGCGAACCGAGATTGATGTTGATGACATCATCCCACTCGTCATTTTTCATGCGCATCAACAGATTGTCACGCGTGATACCTGCATTGTTGATGAGAATGGTCGGGATGCCTTCCTGCTCTTCCAGATTTTTCAGTACTGCATCGACTGATGTTTGATCACCCACATTCAACATCACACCACGGCCTTGTAACCCTGCCTCGGCAAAACGCTGCGTGATAGCTTGCGCACCGGACTCGGATGTCGCCGTACCCACAACCTTTGCGCCTTGTCTCGCCAGCGTATGTGCAATGGCTTGACCAATGCCTCGCGACGCACCAGTGACCAGAGCGACTTCTCCTGCTAATAACTGTTCCGACATGAACTTACCCCTTTATTGTTTTGTGGCATTCAAGGCAGCTTGCAATGATGCGTCGTCTTCAACGGCGAGCATCACCAGTTCCTTGTTGCGATCGATGCGTTTATTGAGACCTGTTAGTACCCTCCCCGGTCCACATTCAATAAACGTTTTAAAACCTGCATCGAGGAAGGTGCGAATCGTTTGTGTCCAGCGCACTGGACCAACCAGCTGCTGATACAGCGCGTCGCGAATGCTGGCGGCATCTGCATGCGGCTTCAGCGTCACGGTATAAACCGGCACCGAAGGTGTATGAATGGCAATAGCAGCGAGCTTCGCCGCTAATTTATCTGCAGCGGGTTTCATCAATGGAGTATGTGAGGGGGCACTCACCGGCAATATCAATGCGCGCTTGGCGCCTTTCTCGTTCAGCACTGCAATCGCACGCTCTACAGCGGCTTTCTTGCCGGCGATAACCACTTGACCGGGTGAATTGAAATTCGCAGCCTGTACGACTTCGCCTTGCGCAGCGGCTTCGCATCCTGCAACCACATCCGCATCCTCAAGACCAAGAATCGCAGCCATCGCGCCCTCACCTTGCGGCACGGCACTTTGCATGGCTTCACCACGAAATCGCACCAGATCAACGGCGGTTTTAAAATCAATGGCGCCTGCGCATACCAACGCGCTGTATTCACCAAGGCTGTGACCAGCCATTACTGCAGGCATGGCGCCACCATGTTGTTGCCATACTCGCCATGTCGCCACACCTGCCGCGAGCATCGCGGGTTGTGTTTTATCGGTGGAATTGAGCTGATCTTCAGGACCGGACTGAGTTAGTTGCCACAAGTCATAGCCCAATACTTCTGAGGCTTCCGCAAAGGTTTGCTTGATCAGCGGCTCTTGGTCTGCCAACGCCGCCAACATACCAACAGACTGGGAACCCTGTCCGGGGAACACCATCGCAAAGGGCATACAACCTCGATTTTGATCGACCAAATGAAAAGATTATAGCGAGCCGCAAGCAAACAATAATAGGGGATTTAATTCACGCCACTTTGGCTGGCAAGGCACGCGGCTTCATCTCACGGACATCCCGCCAGCAAATACCGGCGCCAATCAATCCGCCGATAGCCCCGTATAGATGGGCATTCACCACCACAGGCAGTTCGCCCGACAAAGGCAGAGCGCCTTGTGTTTGCTCCCAGGTCAATTTGCCAATCATGATGAGCGTCAGCAACATGGCGAGCATCCGGTCTTCGGTTTTCCACCATGCCACCGCCCCCGCAGCCAGTACTCCGTGCAATACACCGGACAGCCCCACATACCATTCCAACCGAGGCATCCAGATCCAGAGCCCCACATCAATGGCGATGGCAGATGCGAAGACAATAACGAGCCAGCTTCTGAATTGGTAAGTGCGGCTGAATAAAGCCGCCATCAGTGCTGTACCCAGGACATTCAATACGGCGTGATGCAAGTTGCCATGCACGATATGACCCGTCAGTAGCCGCCATAATTGACCATGCTGGATAAGAGAGCGATCGAACTGCAATGCGACCTGAGCCATGTCGCCCGCGAGGGACAATAACAGCGCTGTAACAATAACGACGGCAACAGGCAACAAACCACGATATCGTCGCCATGGAGTGGACGAATTGTCATTCAACTGTGAGGTAGCATTCGTTATCATCTGCGCCCGTTAAAATACCTATAATGCGCCAAGCATATCAATTCATTACATGACCATTACACTACAA
>DATAHE010000260.1:0-2873 GCA_036263355.1 Steroidobacteraceae bacterium
TCATCATGCTTGGCATGGCGGCATTAATGGCCAGCTACTTCACTGTGTATGGTTATTTGCAGGCGCGCTGGATTCCTGCTGCAGGATTGTGGCGATATATCGTCGCGCTGCCAGCATTGTGGGTGTTATGCGAATGGTGGCGTGGCTGGTTTGTCAGCGGCTTTCCATGGATGTCGCTGGGCTATGCACAAATCGATACACCGCTATCGGGCTATGCACCGGTCGCTGGTGTGTACGGCATTACTTACGCTTGCGCGCTGATTGCGGGGTCCTTGGCGATGCTGGTTGTGGGATCGAGATGGCAGCGTGTTGTAGCTATCGTTGCATTGATCGCACCCTGTGCGGGTGCCTATGTCTTGTGGAACAAAGTATGGACAGAGTCGATTCGCGAACCGATTAGCGTGGCCGTGGTGCAGGGCGCAGTACCGCAAGATTTAAAATGGTCACAGGAGTGGCGTGATAAAACACTGAAGCATTATCACGATCTGGCAGCGCCTTATTTCGGCAACAAGTTGATGGTTTGGCCAGAAGCAGCCTTGCCAGATATATCCAGTCAGTTGCTGGATTATCTCAGCATGTTGTGGGGTGAAGCGCACGCCACTGACACTGACATCGTGATGGGTCTGCTACATGATGATCCCAACACCGGCAATATTTATAACGGCGTGCTTGCAATGAGCAATGATGTGCAGTGGTATCACAAGGCGCATCTGGTGCCTTTCGGCGAATATTTTCCGGTGCCTGCGTTTATCCGTCGCTGGATGCGCATGATGAGTCTTCCTCATGATGACTTGACGCGAGGCGATGCGGTACAGAAGCCGCTCGATGCAGCAGGAGAAAAATTGTCTGCATCGGTGTGCTACGAAGATGGCTTTGCTGCGGAACAGCTGTATGCGCTGCGTACAGCGACACTGATGGTGAATGTCACCAACGATGCATGGTTTGGTGATTCCATTGCAGCACCCCAGCATCTTGAGATTAGCCGTATGCGCGCGCTCGAATCGGGCCGTGATTTAATCCGCGCTGCGAACGATGGCATCTCTGCGATCATTGGCAGCGATGGCAAGGTGAGGGCGCGATTGCCGCGTTTCAAAGCGATGGTGTTGACCGGAACTGTGCAGCCGCGAACTGGTTTGACGCCGTATGCGCGCGTGGGCAACTGGCCGGTCATTATTGGATGCACGTTACTGGCATTGCTCGCATGGGCATCAACCAGATTGAATCGTATTTTCTTGAACGGAAAAAACAAACATGAATGATGGGTTGCTTCAAACCGTGTTGCTGGGAATTATCGAAGGCATAACGGAATTCTTGCCGATATCAAGCACTGGCCATTTGTTGATTGCCGAGAAGCTGGGTCTTGGTGCGCGTTCAGACATGTTCAATATTGTCATTCAAGCTGGCGCCATTCTGGCGGTGACGGTTATCTACTGGCGTCGCTTGTGGGATTTGTTGATTGGACTGAAAGAACCGGAAAATCGTGACTATGCGTTGAAGCTGAGTGCTGCATTCATCGTCACCGCGATACTGGGTTATATGCTGGTCAACAAGTTGGGATTCAAGCTGCCTGAAGATGTACAACCCATTGCATGGGCATTGATCATCGGTGGCGTGTGGATACTGGCGGCAGAGTGGTTTGCTGCAAAACGACCTGACCAACCCACAATCAGTTGGCCAGCGGCAATTATTGTAGGCATTGCGCAAATTGTGGCCGGAATATTTCCCGGCACCTCGCGTTCTGGTTCGACCATCTTTGCCGCCATGCTGGTAGGAAAAGCAAGCAGAGTATCAGCTACGGAGTTTGCGTTCATCGTTGGTATTCCCACCATGTATGCGGCGAGCGCGAGCAAGCTGATTCCGGCGTTGAAAGCTGGCGTCAGTTCAGACGAATGGACGCACCTGATCGTTGGATTTCTGGTGTCGGCGATTGTCGCGTTCACAGCAGTGAAATGGTTGTTGCGGTATATTCAGACCCATCGTTTTACTGTCTTCGCCTGGTATCGCATCATTGTTGGTGCTCTGCTGCTGGTATTTATTCGCTAGTCGTTTTAACTGATCGTTAGTAAACCTGATTTCATGATTACCGTTGCCGCTACTCAGTTCGCATGCAGTGATGATCGCGCCGCCAATCTCGCGCGTGCAGAACAGCTTGTACGCGCGGCACATGCGCAGGGCGCGCAAGTAGTGTTGTTGCAGGAATTATTCGAAACACCGTACTTCTGCAAGGATCATGAGCTGAAGCACTTTGAACTGGCGCTACCGATTGATGAAAATCCTGCTGTGAAACATTTGCAGGCAGTTGCTGCCGAGTTGAAAGTAGTGTTGCCTGTCAGTGTATTCGAGCGTGCGGGAAATGCATTCTTCAATACGGTGGCGATGATTGACGCCGATGGCAAAGTACTGGGTATCTATCGCAAGGCTCATATTCCAGAAAGCCCGGGTTATCACGAAAAGTTTTTCTTCTCGCCCGGTGACACCGGCTTTCAAGTATGGAATACACGTTACGGCAATATTGGTGTGGGAATCTGCTGGGACCAATGGTTTCCCGAATGCGCACGTATCATGGCGTTAAAGGGCGCGGAGTTGCTGTTGTATCCGACGGCTATTGGTGAAGAGCCGCAAGATAAAAGCATCGATTCACAGCCGCACTGGCAACGTACCATGCAGGGTCATGCTGCAGCGAATATCATGCCGCTGATTGCTTCCAATCGCATTGGTGTGGAGAAAGGCGGCAAGTGGCAGGTACAATATTACGGTTCGTCTTTTATTGCTGATCACACCGGTGCCATCGTGAAGCAATGTGATCGCGTGACAGAAGGGATTATCACTGCAAGCTTTGATCTGGATGCGATTCGTCGTTACCGCGAAAGTTG
>DATAHE010000261.1:0-4450 GCA_036263355.1 Steroidobacteraceae bacterium
CCACCCTGATCAAATCGGCCACTGCGAATATCAATCCACAGCGCACGTAGAATGCCAAGCGGGTCCACGCCCAGATGTGAATCGAAACGACGATCTTCGACGATCTTCAGCGCCGCAGGCAGTAACGGTGGCACATCCTGCGGTGTGACAATGATGCGGTCTTCACCGTGAATGGGAAAAATACTGCCGATTAGCAAAGGGTCGAGACGGAAGATAGGCACATCCTGTCCCTTGCCGTCCCAGAGCTTGTCGATGTGATCATCCTTGAACGAGATGGTTAATACCTGCTCACCGCGATTCTCATCCATAAACCGGAAAGGGCGCGACACCAGATTGATGCGGTCACCATGCACCTTGTCACTGACGCGCTGAAAGCCCCCCGAACGGGTGACGGCCTGCATGGGCTGATAGCCCAGTCGTTGCAATTCAGTTTGCAGTTCGTTCACTGACAGCGATTGTCCTGCATACAGCTCAAGCGGCTGGGCATACACTCTTGCCGGCAAGGTCCAGCGCCGGCCTTCAAACTGCGTCGTGATCTGGTGATCCAGCTGTAGCACCCACAGACCAAATACCAGGATGGGAACCAGAATGATGGCAAGCAGATGGGGCCAATATTTTTTAAGGAACTTCTTCACTACCATCGCTCTTGTTATCAAACCGGATATTCAATACGGAGCTGATTCCCGGCGCGAGACACCGCTTGAATCGCACAACGACAACTTGTACCAACACTGCAATTAAGGTCGGCTATTATAAGCATGTTGTGAACCTGCTATCTTTTATATCCGCGTAATCAAAAGCACTGGAGCGGTTGTGCATTCCATCATCTCGGTTTCCAAAATCGCCAAGACTTATGGCTCTGGATTCGTCGCATTGAAAGAAGTTTCACTGGACATCCGTAAAGGCGAAATATTTGCCTTGCTTGGCCCTAACGGCGCCGGCAAAAGCACCTTGATCAACATTATCTGCGGCATCGTCAATGCCAGCTCGGGCACGGTGATGGCCGATGGGCATGACATTGTTAAAGACTACCGCAAGGCCCGCGGCAAAATCGGCTTGGTTCCGCAGGAACTGGCCAGCGATATTTTTGAAAGTGTCTGGGCTACGGCGCGCTTTAGTCGTGGCCTGTTTGGTAAAGCGCCTGACGACACCTACCTCGAACGCATGCTGCGTGATCTGTCGCTGTGGGAAAAACGCAATGATCGTATCTTCCAGTTGTCGGGTGGCATGAAGCGCCGGGTAATGATCGCCAAAGCGCTATCGCACGAACCGGACATCCTGTTCCTTGATGAACCCACCGCCGGTGTGGACGTGGAATTGCGTCGTGACATGTGGGCCATGGTGCGCCGTCTGCGCGACAAGGGCGTGACCATTATCCTGACGACACACTACATCGAAGAAGCTGAGGAAATGGCTGATCGTATCGGTGTGATCAATAAAGGGGAGTTGATTCTGGTAGAAGACAAGGCGCGCCTGATGAAGCAGCTGGGCAAGAAGCAATTGACCATGCATCTGCAATCGCCACTGGCTGCACTGCCACCCGTGCTACAACAGGATCGCAATGTTGAGCTATCTGCTGATGGGCTGGATCTGGTGTTCACCTTCGATTCGCAACGCGAAACACATGGCATTACCAATATTCTGAAACAGCTGAGTGAACTGGGACTCGATATCAAGGATATTCAAAGCAACGAAAGTTCACTGGAAGAGATTTTCGTCAGCCTTGTTCACGAAGACAAGTATGTCGACAAGAATAGCCGTCGCCAAAATTAACAAACCGGGCATTCATATGAACTTAAACAGTGTTCACGCAATTTACTTTTTTGAATTGAATCGCTGGTTTCGTACGCTGGTGCAAAGCCTGGCGTCACCAGTGATCTCCACCTCGCTGTACTTCATCGTGTTTGGATCAGCAATAGGCTCACGCATGACACAGATTGATGGCATCAGCTATGGCGCCTTTATTGTGCCCGGGCTGATCATGCTGTCGGTGCTCACAGAAAGTATTTCCAATGCATCCTTCGGCATCTACATGCCAAAATATGCAGGCACGATTTATGAACTATTGTCTGCACCGATCTCCGCGTTTGAAATTGTAATCGGTTATGTCGGCGCGGCGGCCACCAAGTCCATCATGCTGGGCTTGATCATCGCGTTGACGGCGAGAATCTTTGTGCCCTTCCATATAGAACATCCGATCTGGGCTCTCTCCTTCCTGATACTGACTTCTGTTTCATTCAGTTTGTTCGGCTTCCTGATCGGCATCTGGGCAACAGGCTGGGAAAAATTGCAAGTCGTGCCGTTAATGATCATCACACCGCTTACCTTTCTCGGCGGCAGCTTTTATTCCATCAGCATGCTGCCACCTTTCTGGCAAACCGTGTCGTTGTTCAACCCCGTGGTCTACCTCATCAATGGCTTTCGCTGGAGCTTCTATAACATCGCCGATGTACCAGTTGTCGCCAGTCTTGCAACCACACTGGCATTCATTGTTATCTGTTTGACGGTAGTGTGGTGGGTGTTTAAAACCGGCTATCGATTGAAGGCGTGACAACAGCGCTCAATGCCAACTCTTCTTAAAAATAGTATATGAAGACACCTCTCGCGTTTTTAACAATGATGCTCCTTGCATCCGTGACCAGTATCACGATGGGTGCTGACAACTTCGTGTCCGTCAAAGGCACCCACTTCATCCGCAACAACAAACCCTACTACATTGTTGGCAGCAACATGTGGTACGGCGGCTACCTCGGATCCGCTGGCAAGACCGGTGATCGTATTAGACTGGGGCGTGAACTTGATAACCTGAAGGCGCTTGGCATTAATAATCTGCGTGTGATGGCTGTTTCGGAAAACAGTGCGATTACGAGTGCAGTGCATCCAGCAGTGATTAACGGCTTTGGACAATATGATGAAGAGCTGCTTGCAGGTCTTGATTATTTTCTTGCCGAACTCGCGAAGCGCGACATGACAGTCGTGCTGTACCTGAATAACTACTGGCAATGGTCTGGCGGCTTTTCGCAATACCTGAGTTGGCTGGATGGAACGCCGATGCAGGATCCGAATGTGACGCATGACTATCCTGCTTTTATGGCACGCTCTGCATCGTTTTATAAGAGTGCAAAGGCCAACGAAGAATTTCGCAACACCATTCGTAAGTTGGTAAATCGCACCAACACCATCACCGGCAAGCCTTACAAAAGTGATGCCACGATTCTGTCATGGCAATTGGCGAACGAACCGCGCCCCGGTGACAACAATTCAACCACTGATGAAGACAAAAAGATATTTGTTCGCTGGATTGATGACACGGCAAAGTTCATTCATCAACTGGATGACAAACATCTTGTCAGCAGTGGCAACGAAGGCTGGCGCGGTTGCGTCGATGACAAGCAACTGACCAAGGATAGCAATCGCACGCCGCATGTGGACTACCTTACCTTTCATCTATGGCCGCGCAACTGGTCATGGTACGACCAGCATCAACCTGAAAAGACCTGGGCCAATGCGATCAAGCTCAGCACGGAGTATCTGAACTGGCACATTGATCTCGGCAAGCAATTGAACAAGCCCGTAGTGCTAGAGGAATTCGGCCTGGATCGTGATGAAGGCTCGTACGATCCCAAAGCAAGCACACTCTACCGCGACCGTTTTTATCGTGAGGTATTTGACGTGCTGTATCGTCGCGCTAAAGCTGGTGATGCAGCGGCGGGCTTTAACTTCTGGGCCTGGAATGGTTCGGGTCGCACGAAGAATTCTGATTACTGGTGGAAGCCCGGTGATGATTTCAATGGTGATCCGCCACAGGAACAGCAGGGCATGTATGGCGTGTTTGATTCCGACATCTCCACCATATTGTTAATCAAAGACTACACACAGAAGTTTCACGCGCTTTGATTAATTCATGTGTCATTTGCAGCGTACTTGGTTAGACTCCCGCCTCGTTGATTTTTGCTGATTCGCGAATCATTCAGCTTTGCTTATGACTGTTAGCGTTGTTGACGTTAACAGTCCGATGCCTGAAATGCAGTCGCTCAATTGCTATCCGATTCCTTGCGTTAAAACCTATAAGACGAGAGTTACGCATGAACAGCCATTCCGTTAAATCGATTCGCCAGCTTCACATTGTATTAACAATGGGGGCTTCTGCCCTGCTCGCAAGTTTGGCGTGCCATGCCGACTCAGCTGCTGCACCCACACGTACCGCGTTGCTCGATGAACTGCGTGCAGGCAACTGGCCCCGCAACAATCAACAACTGTTGATCAAGCCCGAGGTCGAAGCTTTTGTCACGGAACTGATGTCAAAGATGACGCTGGAAGAAAAAGTTGCACAGATGGTGCAGGCAGATCGTAGTGCGATTCGTCCCGAAGAACTGCGCACCTTTGCCATTGGTTCAGTCGAAGCCGGTGGCGACTCAGCACCCAATGACGACATTCACGCATCGCCTGC
>DATAHE010000262.1:0-3255 GCA_036263355.1 Steroidobacteraceae bacterium
GTGGCGACGGCATCGTTTTGATCGGCAACGTCGATGTACTGCGCCCAGAACAGGAAGCAGACATTGACCAATACCAATAGCAAAGCGAGCGTGCGCATAAGGGCGCAGTTTAATAGATAAAGGCCTGGGATTTCGATTTAAAAATACGTTGTGAATTTTTTGCTCTCGCCCCTTCGTGGTAGCGGCAGAGAGAGGGGCTGTTGAATTTTGTCTGCGACAAAACGATTTAGTTGTCACCCTCTCCCTGCCCTCCCCCATTGAGGGGGAGGGTGAGGATGAGATTAATGAACCCTTCGATCCTTCGACAAGCTCAGGACAGGCGGAGCTCAGGGTGAACGGCTTTATTTTTTGCTACAGCGAATCATCGCGCCATTACTGCTAAGCCATGCAGTACCAGGTCAGGTACTTCTTTCACCGGAATACCGAGCAAGGGAACAATGCGATGTGCGGCGCCACCGGTAATCAGAACCTTAGTGGATTCATTAATGCCCAAGTGACGAAATGCAGATTCGATGAGTGCAACGCAGGCGCGATCTGCGCCTTGATGAATGGCACCGAGCGTGTTGTTAGCGAAGAATGCATCACTGGAGTCACGATTGATTTGGCCATCAGCCGAATGCGCAGCAATGTCGCTGGTGTTTTTAAGCAGACTGTTCACCATCATTTGTGGGCCGGGAACAATCAAACCACCACGATGCTGACCATCTTCAGAAATGGCATCCAGTGTCATCGCCGTGCCGATACTGACAACGAGATTAACTTGTGAACCCGTCTTTAATGCATGGGTAGCCAGCAAGCATAGCCAGCGATCTACGCCCAGTTTTTCTGGTTGTGGATAGGCATTGCGTACTTCGCCATGCGTTGCTGCTGTGGTGACGAATACCGGATCAATCTGCCACACACGTTGCACCGCCTGTGTGATGCGAGTAGCAGCCTCAATACCGGCCACATTGCTGATCCACACTGCATCGACGGCGCCATAGCGTTGCAGTAACTCCGTCTGTAATTGCTCTGCAGTCAAACCTTGATGCGAGAGCGCATGATGTTGCGTCAGGTCGTGTGTGAGCAACGCTGACTTGATGCGTGTGTTGCCGATATCGATGAGTAACTTCATATCAACGATCTCGTTGTATTTCGAATTCACGTCGAAGTGATCGCAAGCGATCTAGACGGCCACTCGTAAGCTGACTTCTGCCGAAGTGAATCGCTGTATACCCTGAGGTGTTTCAATCAGCAAGCTGCCATCTTCCGTTACGCCGCGCGCCAGTCCCAACACCGTTTGTTCAGCATGCAGCACCTTCACTTCTGCATTACGCAACGCATCGTACGCTTCCCATTCGTGAATAAAAGCGGCGAAACCCTGACGCGAGAACTTCTGCATATGATCCAGCAGTTGCGCAGTAAACAAGGCGACTAATAAATTCCGGTCAGGGACTCGCCCGCCCAGTGCTTCGTGTAGATCGGTGACGCCAGCCTGCGCGTCTGATAATTCTTGTCGCGTGATATCGGGAATGCGGAAGTTACAGCCAATACCAATCACCACATGCGTGGGACCCGCCGATTCGCCGCGCATTTCGGTGAGCACGCCTGCCAGCTTGTGTCCATGCCACACCACATCGTTAGGCCATTTTAATTTGGCATCAGCGAGCCCAATCTCATGCAGCGCACGAATCAACGCAATGCCCACCACCAGGGTCAATGCAGAAAAACCATGAGGCACTTCATCGAACAGATAGCCCAGAGACATGCAAATCCCCGAACCAAACGGCGCCAACCAGCTGCGTCCACGACGACCACGGCCCGCGAGCTGCAGCTCACTGACACACAGTACCGCGTGATGATCTTTAGTCGCTGGATTTGCACTGACATGCTCATTGGTGGAATCCACACTCATCAGCACATCAACGCGCTGCAATTGCTTGCGATGGACTACTGATAGCGATCCGGTAATGGAATTAGAGTCGTATAGCGTAACCGCATGCGGCAGGTGGTAGCCTTGACGTGCATGCGACTCGATGGACACACCCATCTCGCGCAGTGCGTTGATCAGCTTCCACACAGCGGCGCGTGTAACTCCCAGCTGTTCCGCCAGCACCTCACCCGAGTGAAACTCGCCATCGGCCAGCAGTTGCAACAACTGATGGCGACGTGATGAGTCATGATTATCGGTGGCGCGGGTCATGTTGATGGAGATTAATCAGTACATTCACTTGTTAGTTGTCGCACGCGGCCTGAATAACCACAGTGACTTGGCGCGATTCTCCTGTCCGGCACGCATGCGTTTAATGTTGGCGCGATGCGTATAGATAACGAACACCGTCATGCTGATGCTGAACACCAACAGTGGAACCTGCGGCTGTTGCAACCATACCCAGAAATTAAAACCGAAAGTGGCAAGCATGGTACTTAAACCAACAAAGCCACTGATCATCAATGACAACAACCAAAGCCCGAGTACCCAGGGCAATGCAGCGGGCGCCAAACCCCACACCACACCGACTAATGTCGCGGCACCCTTGCCACCACGAAAACCAAACCAGCAGGGATAGACATGTCCCACCACCACGGCCATGGCACACACCACTCCACTCCATTGCATGCTCAATGGTGAGGTCGCATCGCCAAGCACGGGCAACGACAACTGTGCAATCACGCGTACTGCGATCCAACCTTTGCCGATGTCGATGATCATGACCCACAACGCAAACCACCATCCCTGTGTGCGCAATGCATTGGTGCCACCGGCATTGCCACTGCCCTGCTTGCGAATATCGACACCGCCCTTCAACTTGCCAATGATTAAACCACCCAGCAAGCCGCCAAGCATGTAAGACAACAAGGCTTTAACAATCAGATCAATCACGAAGAATCACCGCTGAACAAATGCAAGCGGCGATTCTAGCAGGGTTTATTCAATACCGACGCCGCAGTTGGATCGGGTAATTGATTCTTTCATGGTGACCCTGTCGAACCATTCGCCAAACTACGATTGGCAATATGAACATGATGAACCCCTCGACAGACTCGGGGTGAGCGGATCAAATTACTCCGTTCATGGTGAGCCTGTCGAACCATTCCATATGGCTCGACAAACTCACAACAAGAAAAGGCTGAGTACTACTGCGCCGTAATCACCCCGTAATTACCACCAGCCTCATCATGTGGACCGGCAGCATAATAAAGTGCATTGGTCTTTTGACCGAGCACACCATTACCAAACGCAATACCCCACAGGCCATCCACTTTCAGACGATG
>DATAHE010000263.1:0-4058 GCA_036263355.1 Steroidobacteraceae bacterium
TGTCAGAAGATAAACGCAACATCGTTATTCGACCACTTGCCTATGTGTCAGAACGTGATATCGAACGCTATGCCACTGCTCGTGATTTTCCCATCATTCCCTGCAAGCTTTGCGGATCGCAGGACAATGCACAACGCAAGATCATCAAGCAGATGTTAAGACAATGGGAGCAGGAGTATCCCGGGCGCAGCGAAACCATTTTCTCCGCGGTTTGCAGCGTCGTGCCATCACACCTTGCAGATCCGTCGATCTTCAACTTCTCCGCGCTGGACACTACTGCAGCACCAAAACTCGACGCGGACTACGAATCAGTTGAACTGGGCATTGACCGCGGCTGGCAGCAGTTTCAGCCAAAGAATGTAACTAGTGATGTGGAAGATGAAGACATCGAAGTACCACTTGCTGGTTCAATTCAACCGCTTGCAAAAGGGATTCAACAATGAAGTCGACTTTGTTGAAGCCGACTTTGTTGCGATTGCTCACACTCATGCTCAGCTTCGCATGGTGTCAGAACGCCAATGCAGAATGGTTCCGTCGTGTCGATGACGGCATCATGGGCACCCGTATCGTTGTGGAGATATGGGATGAAAATGATCAGCATGCCAATGTGGCCATTGATGCCGTGATGGACGAGATGCGGCATATCGATGAGACGATGAGTGTTTACAAGCCAACCAGTGAAGTCTCAAAGGTCAACGCAGAAGCGGCAAAACATCCAGTAAAAATTACAAAGGAATTATTTGATCTGCTGGAGAAGGCTGTTGAATTCTCGGAGATCACCGATGGCGCCTTCGATATTACCTACGCCAGCGTGGGTTATATGTATGACTTCCGCAAGCACATCAAGCCAACCGAGGCACAGATTGATAAGGCGTTACCCGGCGTTAATTATCGCCATTTGATTTTTGACAAGAAGAACCAGACCATCAAGTTCTCTCAAGCTGGTGTGCGTATTGATCTGGGTGGCATTGCGAAAGGTTATTCGGTGGACCGTGGTATCAACATACTTCAAGCACGTGGCATTAAGCATGCGCTGGTCACCGCTGGCGGTGATAGCCGCATTATTGGTGATCGCTTTGGCAAGCCATGGATTGTCGGTATTCGTCATCCTGACGATTCAACAAAAGTGATTGCGAAGATTCCGCTGGTGGATACTGCGCTATCCACATCAGGTGACTACGAACGCTACTTCGATGAAGATGGTGTGCGTTATCACCACATCATTGATCCCAAGACAGGTCATTCGGCACGCAAGGTACGTAGCGCTACGATTCTTGCGCCAACCGCAACGCAGACAGACGGCCTTTCCAAAACTGCGTTCGTGCTGGGACCCGAGAAGGCGATGGAAATCTATAATCGCATTGAAGGTGTTGATGCCATCATTGTCGGTCTTGATGGCAACGTGCTGTATTCAAAAGGATTGGAAGCGCCGAAGTAGCAAGAGATCGTTTGTCAGCCGCGAACGAGAGCGCTCTGACGTAGGGTGGGTTAGCCCGGGTTTATCACAGGACCCGCGTAACCCACCATCTTCGTTGCAAAGGCGGGATATGCCGCCACGCATAAATTCCAATCAAACAAAAAATCCGCTCGCACCAATCAACGTGCCAACCACGGCAGCACTCACGCCAAGTACTGGAAACAACTTGCGGTGCGACAAGAAGTAAAGGGATGAAAGTACCAATCCCAGCTCAAGAAATCCTTCGCCGAGATCAAAGCGCACAGCCTGGTGTTCGGCATGCTCGGTGTCATGTTCCTTGGCTTCGGCCAGCTGTTTCGCTTTCTCTGAATCCTCAGAGTAGTGCTTCGCGTCTTCCTGCAGCTTCTCAATCACACTCGAATTCTTCGATGGATCGCTGCTAAGCGCGTTAACCAGCGTCATGCCCACTTCACTGACATGCCCACGGATTTTCTTGGCCTGAAAATAATTCCACTGATCGTTGGCTTCGGTCTTGTGAACAATCGCCGCCGTGTGTGCGCGATGCGATTCAATGGTGACGACAGACAAAAGAATGCCCATCACTGCCACCAGCACGCCCACTACTGTTCCAAATTTATCGCCTTCCACGCTATGTGCGTGGCCGCCATGCATCTCTGACATACTCAACTCCACAATTGACCAAATGATTGAATTCTACCCATAGCGTCTCATCGATCCTACCATCTAAAAATAACTTAAACTTTCGCGCATGCACTCAACTCGCCTTATGGACATATTGCGCACCAGAACCAGGTGGTCGGATTTGCTGGTGGGCGCTTCTATTGCGGGCGTGATTTTGCCGGAAGCCATCGCCTATGCGGGGTTGGCGAATCTTCAACCCACCGCCGGCATCATCGCGGCCTGTACCGGATTGTTAATCTATGGATTGATCGGAACCAGTCGCTTCGCGATTGTGACCGCGACCTCTTCGTCAGCTGCCGTATTGTTGGCAGCAACGCGTTCTATTCCACGATACGAACTTATTGACGCCGCACAGTTGGTCAGTGCAGTGGTAATGACCACCGGCCTGCTGTTTCTGTTATGCAGTGCATTCCGGCTGGGAAGAATAGCGCACTTTATTGCACGACCCGTGGTGAGAGGACTGGCCATGGGATTGGCCACCACCATTGTGCTGAGGCAATTCGCCAGTATGGCCAGCGTGAATGCGGTTCATCACAATGCATTGGCGCTGTTGTATGAATTGTTGCGCGGAATGCATGGTTGGAACATCAATGGCATCGTGCTGGGCGCCATCACGGTATTGTTCTTGAACCTGTGCAAACGAGCTCCGCGCGTGCCGGGTCCGCTGCTGGTGTTGCTGATCGGTGTGATTTTGTCGATGTCAGTGGACCTGCGGGCATTCAATATCGACACCGTGGGCGACATCGCGTTGTCTGAATCTAATCTCTGGCGTTGGCATTGGCCTGAACTTGCTGCGGACCAATGGCTGCGCATTGCTGAGTTATCCGTGGCGTTGATGCTGATCCTGTTTGCTGAGTCGTATGGCTCCATTCGCACCAGTGCCTTACAACAAGGCGATGTCATTCACGTCAATCGCGACCTGTTGGCATTGGGCTGCGCCAACCTGTGTTCGGGATTGCTACAAGGTATGCCCGTGGGTGCAGGTTACTCAGCAACCACCACCAATCAGGCGATTGGCGCCAGATCCAACCTTGCGGGCTTGTCCGCTGCCATCTACATCCTCATCGTACTGTGGATGTTGCTGAAGTACTTTGCATTGATTCCGGAACCCATGCTCGCTGCGATTATCATCTTTGCCATGCAGCATGCGCTGAGCATTGCATCGCTGCGGCCGTACTTCAAGTGGCGACGTGATCGATTGATTGTCATGGTCGCCATCATTGCAGTACTGGTGTTTGGCATTCTGGATGGACTGCTGGCATCGATTGCGCTTAGCCTGATATTGCTCATTCGTGGTCTCGCGCAACCTCGCATCAGCGTACTCGGCAGATTGCGCGATACCCATGACTACGTACCAATGAATTCACATGCAGACATTCATGCGGTACCGGGAAAACTTATTGTACGACCCGACGAACCATTGTTCTTTGCCAACGTAGATGACATGTTTGAAAAAGCGATGAAGGAACTGCAACGCTCCAGCGCTGTCAATACACTTATCCTCAGTCTGGAAGAATCGCCGTCGATTGACAGCACCGTACTTGAATCGCTGGATCTTTTTTCAAGACAACTTCATGAAATCGGTTGCAAGCTGGTGCTCGCAAGATTGAAGGAGCCCGTACAACATGTATTGCAGCGCGCACAGTTGCAATACCTGGATGAATCAGTGTTGAATACCACCAGCGTCGCCGCCGTTGTCAGCATCGCTTCCTGACTGCTGATTCCCATCTCTCTGTTGATAAGTTAGTAATTTATTACCACAGCATTCATGTCCTGTTATCGCATCACATTTTTTCTCTCGTTTGTACTTTGTTGCTCAGTGCAGGCAGATACGCTCGACACCCAGCGTGAGGAGTTTGTGCAGGCGTACTCGGCAGTTCAGCACAATAAGAAGGTGACCGCTGACAACAAGCTGCTGAAGGACTATGTGCTCTATCCG
>DATAHE010000264.1:0-7574 GCA_036263355.1 Steroidobacteraceae bacterium
CATTAGGAGCGATCGTGAATATCCTTAGCCGCCCTTCCAAAACGACATAGGCGCCAGAAACAGGCTGTCCTTTGTACAAGATATCCGTGCCTGAAGACACGTGCTGGACATTCGTTCCCTGTACCAACAATTGTTGACTGCCCATTGCAAGGTTTTTGAATGGTTCGAAGCGTTGCAACTCTCTGAGTACATTCACCCTTTGTTCTCCACTTCGCAGAGATGACCACGTTTGACCCACAGCAAAGTATCATCACTGCAAATCAGCGCGCAATGCTCATCACCAGGTGTTCGCATCCAGCTCCATCGTGTCAGAACCACCGGAGAGGTATCACAGCATAGAACATTCCCGCAAATGACAAACATCTCTTCTCCGCGCTGCGCCGTCCGCTTTGCCAGCTTGCTGCCTGCCTTCATTCGAATCAGCTCAACCTGCACGAGCTCGCTAGAGTGGAGCAACGAATGATCGACACCTGCATCTCTTGTTACCCATCGTTGCTCTTGTGGAAGTAGCCGGACCACGTCAGTGTCTTCTTTTGTCATCTGTCGCAGCTTTACAAAAATCGTACAACCATTCGTACTGAATGGAGCGTGCGAAGATCCCGGGGGATTGCGAACGTAGGTGCCAGCAGGATAACTGCCGTGCTCATCAGAAAATGTTCCTTCCAGCACAAAAAACTCTTCACCGCGTTCGTGTATGTGAGAATCAAATCTGGACCCCGGAGCATAACGAACGATACTGGTCGCAAGCGCCACTTCACCACCAGCTCGCTCGATCATCTTGCGCTGAACGCCGCTTGCTGGTGAATCTATCCATGGTAATTGCATCCCATGCATGGCCCCCTTCCTCGCACGATCTGCGTTGATAAAATGACTGTCCGGCTTCATCTCAGAAGCGCTCAGTATTGGGACGGATATCCAGTTCAAGTGTCCAAGCTGATTTATGCTGTTCAACCAACCAGCGATAAGTACCTGCAATCACTGCGGGATCGATGGTTTTTTCCTCATACCCGCCGAATCTGGAGACCGATGCAGAGCCGCGCAGCAATCCGTCTATTACTACATGAGCAACATGAATGCCCTGAGATTGATACTCTCGCGCCAAAGCCTGCGACAAACCACGCAATGCAAACTTCGCGGATGCAAATGCAGCAAATCGCGCAGTACCACGCAACGACGCAGTTGCACCAGAAAAAATTATTGCACCACGACCCTGCCGCACCATGTGCGGTAATACTGCCTGCGCACTAGCCACCGCTCCTGCAACAGAAGCTTGCCACGACTCAGTAACATCATCAGCTGACAACTCGAGAAAGGGTTTCATCACAAGGTGCGCGGCGTTGTATACCAATACATCAATCAGACCGTGACTAGTTTCTATTTCATTTACTACGTGCTTGATGGTGGAAAGATCGTGCAAACAACCATGATACATACGAGACAAGCCACCAACACTCTGTTGTTTATTTATAGTCCTTTCACGTCGAATACCAAAGACAGCATATCCGGCACCCGAGAACTCAGTGGTCAGCGCTTTCGCTAATACCCCGCCCGCGCCGACGATCAATATGTTTTTTTCATTCATACTGGTACAGCCTCAAGCAAGCGATAAAGAATCAAAGCGGTTCCTACCCATCCGCAAAAGAAAGCCAAGGTCCGCAATGCGACAATGCCCAATGTATATACGACGTAGTGAGCTGTCCGGGAAATGAAATACAACTCGCTTGCAAACGCGGTGGTTGAATTTCCAATATTCAATACATGCACAGCGATGATTGCCGGGGCAAACAAGACCAGGTTTTCTACGGCGTTGGTATGTGCACAACGCGCTCTTTCTGCCCATGGCGCCAACGGCACATCATTTGGAGAAGGATTGGCCAGTGTGCCTAGCAGTCCCCGGACGACAATACGATTCAGAACATATGGGAACCAAAACAAAGCAGTCGCTGCCAGCGTCAGTGACAACCAGAATAATTCTCTCGACATGTGATACCCCTTCGTGGCGAATACCCTGCATGAGCGCAGGAGTAAGGGGATTCTAGAAACGAGGCCTGCGATGATCTGTAACAAAAGCTACAAATCAGCACATGTAGAACTTTACCTGAACACCACCGTGCGATTGCCATTGAGCAGGATGCGATGCTCTACGTGCCACTTCACGGCACGTGCAAGTACCGCACACTCCACATCACGACCTGCTGAGGCACAGTCCTCAACGCTCATCGCATGATCAACGCGTGACACATCCTGTTCTATGATCGGGCCTTCATCCAGATCCGCCGTGACATAGTGAGCGGTAGCACCAATCAGCTTGACGCCACGATTGTGGGCTTGCTGATAAGGCTTGGCACCCTGGAAGCTCGGCAGAAATGAATGATGAATATTGATCGCACGTTCGTTCAACGCTGAACACAATTGTGGCGAAAGAATTTGCATGTAACGTGCAAGCACCGCGAGATCACAACGTTCTTCGTTGAACAGTTCAACCAGTCTTTGTTCCTGCTTCTGTTTATTGTCGGCTGTCACAGGCAGGTAATGAAACGGAATATTGTTTGCCGCAGCAAGTTGATAAAAATCACGATGATTGGAAACAATCGCCGGAATCTCTATGGGCAGTGCACCAATACGATAGCGATACAACAAATCATTCAAACAATGACCAAACTTTGACACCAGCAACATGACACGATGCTTCACGCTGGCATCGTGAATGGCCCATCGCATGTTGAATTCGGTAGCAATACCAGAAAACAAGCTCCGCATCTGCGCAACATCCACGTCGCGATCCACGCCGAAATAAACGCGCATGAAGAACAGCTGATTGTCGTCATCGCCAAACTGGGCGCTATCCATGATGTTGCATTTTTCATTCAACAAAAAGTTGGCGACGGCAGCAACAATGCCCATACGGTCCGGGCAGGACAGAGTCAGTACATAACGGTGCAGCATGATTTATTTACGAGAGGAACGTGGCCTTGGAGTTGACACACGACGTTTGCCCTGTGTTGCGCCGGTTGCAGCGCGTTTCAACTTTACCTTGCTGCCGGTGCGTTTCACAGGGTCTGTTTTTGCACTGTTCCGCACTTTTTCAACTGAATCACTGGAACTGCGTTCAACTTTGAGTTGTGCTGCTTCATACAGACGCTCTACTTGAGCAGGCTTCAATAGCTGATGACGCGAACGTGGCAGGTCCTTGGTCAATTCAATTTCAGCAAATGCAACCTGCATCATGCGGCTGACCGTTAACCCGTTGCTGGCAAATAGTGCACGAACTGCCGCACGCCGATCAGCGCGAGGCATGGTCACCTTGTACCAGACGTTATCGCCCTCGCCGCCTGATGCTTCAACGGAAGTAAATTCGATAACGTCATTGTCCATCAGCAAACGCGTTGATAGCTGAGGTGCCGAGTTCACGCCACCACGAACATGAACACGGACCATGTAAACCGTTGGAATGTTTTTCTTCTGGCGCGTTAATGCGTATGACAATTTTCCGTCATTGGTCAGCAACAACAAACCGCTATCACCTGCATGCATGGGATTAATGGGCACCCAGCGTACGCCGCGTTGCTTGGGCAAGCGATCCATCACGGTTTCACCAGTATCAACATCTTCCAGATTATCTTCAGAAGAAACGTTACTGCGCTCGATCAACTGCCCTTGAGGCTTGTGATAAGCAAAGACTTGTACAGGAGCATTGCTCTGGAGTCGCCTGGTAACATCGCGACCATCAAGCGACACGCGATCACCCTCTTCGTAGCGATCGCCAAGCTTTACCTGCTTGCCGTTAAGTTCAAGCCGACCTTCCGTAATCCATCGCTCCACTTCGCGACGCGAACCAATACCATGTTGCGCCAATACCTTGTTAAGTCGCTCCGACATCAGGATGCAACTTCGGTCTCAGCCGTGGCTTCAGGTTCTGTCGACCCCGCTTCTTCGGTCTCGGGCGAAGCTGCGTCAGATTCGGCTGTTTCTGCTTCATTCGATGATTGAGCAACCGCTTCGGCCGCAGCGTCATTGGTCGCTTCAACAGGCGTGTCGGTGTTGAACTCAAGCTGTACACCCACCGTCTCCACATCTTTCAACTCTGCCAGTGTGGGCAGTTGATCAAGACTCTTCAGGTTGAAGTAATCGAGAAATTCCTTGGTGGTGGCCAGCAACTCAGGACGCCCAGGTACTTCACGATGACCAACGGTTCTTATCCAGTTACGTTCATGCATGGTACGCAAGATAGAAGAACTGACAGCAACGCCGCGAATCTCTTCGATCTCGCTGCGTGTAATCGGCTGGCGATAGGCAATCAATGCCAATGTCTCCAGCAGTGCGCGCGAATAGCGCGATGGACGCTCCTGCCACAGGCGTGAAACAAAATCCACGCAACTGGTTTTCACTTGAATGCGCCAGCCGCTGGCCACTTCGATCACTTCCAGTCCACGTGACTGATAGTCTTCACTCAATGCCTGAAGACCTTGCACAATCTGTTCGGCACTGGGACGCTCCCGTTCATCGTACAGTTCTGCAAGTTGTTCCGTCTTCAACGGACGGCCTGCAGCCAGCAGCGCAGCTTCCAGCAAATGCTTCATTTCAAGATCAGTCATTGTTCGTCTTTCCGTCATTAAATTCGCTGTCAATAGTTTCGGTTGCAGACTCTTCCTGCAAGGCGTCTTCGATGGTTGCGATTTCAGAGTCGCTAATCAGTTCTTCCACGATGTCTTCAACACTGCGCTCCGCAACCACTTCGGCAACTGGTTCGGGTTCGGGCAGATCTTCGTCATCGACTACATTTTCATCCGGCAGTTCTGCCTGTGCGAGTGCAGCTTGATTATCTGCATCAGCGGATTCAGGCGTAGCTTCCTCTCTACGACCCGTGGCTTTGCGCACGTGCAGCGGTGCGTAAGGTTCTGCCTGCACAATATCCAGCAAGCCTTCTTTCATTAATTCCAGAATGGCAATGAACGTCACTGTCACACCCATGCGACCTTCATCTGGACGGAACAGCTTGATGAACTCGACAAACTCGGCAGTTTCGAGCTGACTGATGATCTCTGCCATGCGTTGACGCTGCGACAAGGGTTCGCGCTGTACATGGTGATGAATGAAATGTTCTGAGCGACGCACCACATCGCGGAACGCCTTGAGCATTTCATCCAGTGTGACTTCGGGCTGCAGCTTGACCACTTTGCGTTCGGTTAACTCAACCAGCGCAGGCAACACATCACGCTCCACACGCTTGAGGTGGTCAATATCATCAGCTGCTTTCTTGAAGCGTTCGTATTCCTGCAGACGACGTACCAGCTCGGCCCGTGGATCTTCTTCTTCCTGACCATCTTCTGCTTTGGCACGAGGCAGCAGCATGCGTGATTTGATCTCAGCCAGCATCGCTGCCATCAACAGATATTCACCAGCGAGTTCGAGTTGCAACTCCTGCATCACATCAATGTAGCCCATGTACTGACGTGTAATCTCTGCAATGGGAATATCGAGAATGTCGAGATTCTGTTTGCGGATCAAATACAACAATAAATCCAGCGGACCTTCGAAGGCCTCCAGAAATACCTGCAACGCATCCGGCGGAATATACAAATCACGCGGCATCTGCGTGTAAGGCTCGCCGTCCACCATGGCAAACGGCATTTCAGTTTGCTCAGGCGCACCGGCAGCTTCTGCCAACGCAGCCTGCTCTGTCTGTGCCGCCTCTGCATCGTTTAATGCAGAGCCGGTGTCTTCAACCAGTTTCAAATCGGGTTTCATTACTAAAATTTATTTATGAGGTTTCATCAATCAATCGATTACCGGGAATTCAATTATCGGTAATTCATGCCAATGGCCTGACGCACTTCATCGAGCGTTTGTCGCGCCACTTCGCGCGCCTTTTCACAACCTTCTGCAACGATACCGCGCACCAGATCATGATTCTCTTCGTATTCCTGAGCACGTGTGCGAATGGCAGTAATTTCTGCGACCACTTTGTCGATCAATGGCTTCTTGCACTCCAGGCAACCGATGCCAGCGCTACGGCAACCGTTCTGAACCCATTCCTTGGTGGTGCCGTCGGAATAAATTTTGTGCAGATCCCATACGGGACAAACTTCGGGATTACCCGGATCGGTGCGCCTTACACGCGCCGGATCAGTCTGCATGGTACGCATCTTCTTCGCAACACTGTCGGGATCTTCACGCAGGCCAATGGTATTGCCGTAAGACTTCGACATCTTGCGACCATCAAGCCCGGGGACTTTCGGTGTTGCTGTCAACAACGCATCAGGTTCAAGCAGAATGCTGCGGCCCGTACCTTCGAGATAGCCAAGTAACCGCTCGCGATCTGCAACGGTTAACCGTGTGTTCGCATCAAGCAATGCGCGCGCCTTATCCAGCGACTCTTCATTGCCCTGCTCCTGATACAGACGACGTAGCTCTCGATATTGCGTCGCATTGCGGCTGCCCAGATTCTTCAGCGCCTTCTCTACCTTGGATTCAAAATCAGCTTCTCTGCCGAACAAGAAGTTGCAACGACGAGCCACTTCACGAGTAATCTCGACATGTGCAACCTGGTCTTCACCCACCGGGACATATTGCGGCTTGTAAAGCAGAATGTCCGCGCTTTGCAGCAAGGGATAACCGAGGAAGCCATAAGTGGCCAAGTCACGGTCTTTGAGTTGCTCCTGCTGATCCTTATAAGTGGGCACGCGTTCCAGCCAGCTCAGCGGCGTGATCATCGACAACAACAAATGCAGTTCTGAATGTTCCGGCACTCTGGATTGGATAAAGATGGTACAGGCGGATGGGTTCAAGCCAGCAGCAAGCCAGTCCACCACCATTCGCCATACATTACTTTCCAGCTTGGTCGTATCTTCATAGCCGGTCGTTAATGCATGAATATCGGCAATGAAAAAGTAGCACTCGTATTGGTATTGCAGATCAACCCAGTTTTTGAGCGCTCCGTGATAGTTACCCAGGTGCAGCTCACCCGAAGGTCTCATGCCAGACAGGACGCGGTTATTGGTTGTGGTAGATGACAATGCTGTACCCCTGACCTCCGTGAACTTATGAGGTTCGTGGGAGGGCAAATCAGTTCCTTAAAAAATTTAGCGGGCGATTATAGAGGTTCATTTCAGGATCGGCACGATCAATCTCGTTTCGCGCCTAACAACTTGAAACTACTGGCTCTTTACCCAACAGCTCACTGGAAAGGACTGGGGTCGCCCTTACCCCGCCGTACCACCACCGGCGCAGCACCTTCAAGGTCAATCACGGTAGTCGGCTCCGCTCCGCAATGTCCACCGTCCAGCACTGCATCCACCACATGCTTCAGTCGCTCGTGGATCTCGTGGCCGTCCACCATGGGAAACTCATCTCCGGGAAGTAACAAAGTGGACGTCATCAGTGGTTCGTTCAATTCCGTCAACAACGCCAGTGGCACAGCATGATCCGGAACCCGGATGCCAATGGTTCGACGCCGCTCATGTTGCAGCCGCTTGGGAGTTTCCCGCGTCGCAGCGAGAATAAAGGTGTACGGACCAGGAGTGTGCGCGCGCAGCCAGCGATACTGCTGATTATTCACGCGTGCATACGTGGCG
>DATAHE010000265.1:0-3933 GCA_036263355.1 Steroidobacteraceae bacterium
CCGAACTCGCCCATGGCACGTGAGTTGGTGAGAATCACGCCGTAGATCAAGCCCCAGCGAATCTTCGGTAAGGTAACGCGGAAGAAAGTCATGAAGCCACCTGCGCCCATGGTGATCGCCGCTTCTTCTTCATCGTTACCCAGCTGCTGCATCAATGGAATCAATTCACGCGCAACGTATGGGAAAGTCACAAACATAGTTGCGAGGACAATGCCTGGCACCGCAAACAGAATGTTGATGTCATGTTCTATCAACCACACACCAAACCATCCTTGCGCACCGAACAACATCACATACACCAGACCCGATACTACAGGTGATACAGCAATGGGCAGATCAATCGCGGTGATCAACATGCTCTTGCCAGAAAATTCAAACTTGGCAATCGCCCATGCTGCCGCGATGCCAAAGATGGTATTCAATGGAACAACAATCGCGGCAGTCAGCAATGTCAGCTTGATTGCTGCCTTGGTATCCTGATTGGTAAAGCTTTGCAGATAGGCGCCAAAACCTTTTTCCAGCGCATAAGAAATCACGGTCACCAATGGGCCAATCAGCAACACACCGAGAAATATCAGTGCAATGGTGATGCAACTCCAGCGCGCCACTTTATCGACATAAGTATTGTGACCCGGTCGCGTGGCCAGCTCTGCCAGTAATTGTTTGGAAGGACCGGCAGCCATCAGCGATTCTTGCCGACGAACAAACGTCGGCGACTCCATGCTTGCAACAGATTGATGGACAACAGCATCACAAATGACATGCCAAGCATGATGCAGCCCAGCGCTGCCGCATCAACGTACTTGTATTCTTCAAGGCGCTTCACGATCAACAATGGTGTGATCTCGGTTTTCATCGGCAGATTGCCAGAGATAAACACTACCGAGCCATACTCGCCAATGCCACGTGCAAAGGCGAGAGCAAAGCCAGTCAACACTGCGGGCACCACAGTGGGAAAAATAATGCGCCAGAAAATAGTGAAGCGACTGGCGCCCAGTGTTTCAGCTGCATCTTCAATATCGCGTTGTACTTCGGCTAATGCGGGCTGTACTGCACGTACTACAAAGGGCATGCCGATGAGGGTTAGCGCGACCGTTACACCGATCCATGTATAAACCACCTTGATGCCAATAGCCGCCAGATGTGAACCGATCCAGCTGTTCTGTGCGAACACGGCTGTCAATGCAATACCCGATACAGCTGTGGGCAAGGCGAACGGCAGATCAATCAATGCATCGACAAACTTGCGTCCCGGAAAATCATATCGCACCAGTGTCCAAGCGATAAGAAAACCAAAGACCGAATTGATAATTGCAGCGAGAAACGATGTACCGAAACTGATCTTGTAAGAAGCGACGACTTCGGGGTCCATCAATAGCTTCACGAACGCAGTGTGATCAATGTTGCTGGCCTTGATTACCATTGCGGTTAATGGCAACAACACTACAGCACTCAGGAAGAACGTGGTGTACCCCACCGTCAATCCAAACCCCGGCAATACGCTGCGTTCGCGACTCATGATGCGCCACGCTCGCGGAACACAACCAGCACTGGATAGTTATGACTGTGCTTCAACAATGACGTAAAGCGTTCGTGCACGTCATCGACATTACTGATGCCAAGAATCAGCATCTGATCGGGACTAATGGCCAGTTGTCGTGATAACTCACCCGACACATCACCAAAGTGCAACTCGGTGCGCATCTCCAGTCCATGTGCAGCCTGTGCAGTCGAGCGTGCATCTAGCAACTCGCGCATGCCATCAGACTTTTGTGCTTCCTTGTTCGGCGGCAAGATATTCAGATACGTTGCTTCGGCGGCAACATGACGCAACACACTCGCAGCCACTGCCAACGTCGCATGACGTACCGCATCATCAGTCCAGTGAATTAACACACGACGTGGTTGCACATTGGCTTCTGGCAACAACAACACTTCGCTGGCGCCTTGTCGCAGCAGCCATTCCAGTTCAGCAGGTGAATGACTATGCGCATGCAGCACTGCCACACCGGCAAGCGCGGCATTTTGAACCGGCGTATTGCGTGCGCCCAGTTGCGGCTCCACTTGTGTGGTGATGCGCGTCTTCATGCGCAGCGCCAGTTCCACCAGAAATGGATGGGCCTTGAGCGAATCCGCCTTCGCATCACTCTTTGCATAGGCAACATAGCTGGACAAGGGCGTCGGCAATACATGAATACGTCGTACGCCCACTGCAACACTCTGTCCGGGTAACAACGGCAACTGGCGTTGATCATGTTGCGAGCGAGTGACATCCAGCGTGGCCAGATGACTGGTATCTGTTGGCACAACACCGTCTGCAGCGACCGTGCTTTTATCCGGTTCGGTCATGCGCACACGCAGTCTTTCATATGCCCCAGTAAACAAGGTCGATTCCACCACGCCATTGCCAAGATAGATGGTGTTCAATGTGTCGCGATCCGCAGCCAGCGCCACTTCTTCAGGACGCAACACCGCTACCACTTCGTGTTCGCGTTGCATCGCACGTTGATCCCACAATTTATCGAGTGGTGCAGTAACAGGGGTCGCGCCGACACGAATCCCATCGGCGGTTTGACGCGCTAGCAATAAATTTGCAGCGCCAAGGAAGGTGGCCACAAAACGGGTTGCAGGTCGTGCATAGAGTTCTTCCGGACGGCCCACTTCGAGCAAGCGACCGAGGTTCATCACGCCAATGCGATCGGCTAATGCGAACGCTTCTTCCTGATCATGCGTAACGAGGATGGTAGATATCTTGAGTTCGCGCTGTACTTGACGAATGGTGGTACGCAGTTCTTCACGAATCTTTGCATCCAGCGCACCGAAGGGTTCGTCCATCAATAATACTTGTGGCTTGTGAGCCAATGCACGTGCAACTGCAACGCGTTGTTGCTGACCGCCGGAAAGCTGCGTCGGCAAACGATCATCCATACCTTCAAGCGCCACCAGTCGCAGCAGCTCCTTGCGACGTTCACGTCTCTCGACTGCCTTGACGTTGCGTACACGCAATGCGAATTCAATGTTATCCGCCACACTCATATGCTTGAACAACGCGTAGTTCTGGAACACCAGTCCAACTTCGCGTTTGCGCGGTGACATATGTGTGACATCACGACCATGCAACGAGATGCGCCCATGATCCACACCGGTCAAGCCTGCAATGGCACGCAACAACGTGCTCTTGCCGCTACCGCTGGCGCCCAGCAGCACAAAGAACTCGCCGTCGCCCACATCCAATGAGACATCATTGACCACAGGGGTGTTCTGGTAGCGCTTTGTTATCTGATCAAGCGTAATGGACATGCAATTGCCAGTAGTGGTCCGTAATAAGGTCCGCCATGCTACCCCGAAGGCGGTATCAGGGTCAGTCACAAACCGGTTATAAACCGGTAACAATTAGTGATTGCCATATAACGAATCGCTGCAGTTCGAACATAGTCAAAAACAAGTCAGCATGACAGTTCGTTCAGGAAGATTCGCATTGGCAGGCAATGGCAAGACAATACGACCTGGTTTGAACTGTTACCCGCATCGTTATCACCCTCATGTCATCTAGGTGTTTTCTACTTATATATAGCGTACTGATCCTGGGCGTAGCGGTTGGCTGCGCAAAGGTGAATGCCCCACAACCAGGGCCGTACCGAGCTACTGTGACCTTGCAAGGCGGCGAAGTGCCCATGCAATTGCGAATTGATCGTCAGGACTCAACCACTCAATTGTGGGTTATCGAAAGAGATGCCGCAGCACAGGCCACTGACCTGCACGTTGATGGCAATGAATTACAGGCAGTACTGCCACATGACCTCGGTCAACTGAAGGTGCGATTCGACCGGAATAGTTTGAACGGAGAACTGCGAGTAGCCGCCGGCAATGGCGAACAAGCCTTTCCGGTTCATGCCAAGCGTGATGAGCAGTACCGGTTCTTCAAGGATTCGC
>DATAHE010000266.1:0-4752 GCA_036263355.1 Steroidobacteraceae bacterium
GAATCGGATCAGCCACACCTAGCAATGGCAGCAAAGTACCCACACCGGAAGAGGATGTGCTTACTGTCAATTGAACTGAAGCGCTGATGATTGGGCCGACACTGTTGCTAACAACGACGGAGTAATACCGGCCATTCATGCCGATAGAGGTGGCACCCGTGTTATAGCTTGCTGCGGTGGCGCCGCTGATATCGGTCCAATCAGTCCCATTGGTTGAACTGCGCCACTGATATGACAGCGGAGCGGTGCCGCTCGCCGTCACCGAAAAGACCGCGGCTGTGGGAGCAATAACGCTCTGCGCCAGTGGCTGCATAACAATAGAAGGCGCCGTGGGATCGCTGGAAGCAGAACTCATTGAGCTTGCGGAACTTGCGGAGCTGGTTGAACTGGTTGAGCTCGCTGAACTTGTTGAGCTTGTCGAGCTGGCGGAGCTTGCTGAACTTGATGAGCTCGGTGCTGAGTCGTTATGCGACGTGCCCCCGCAAGCTACCAGCGTCAAAGCCATCAGCAAGGCAATTGTCTTGATCACGCACTTCATCTACCCATCTCCGTTGCACCGGTACAATTCCGGGCTTTATAGAACAGATGCGAATTAGCGTGTCGTTTTGAACACCACCGCGAAATATTTTTTCAGAACGGGAGCGACAAGAACCAGACAGCAGACACAGCTGACTTTTCACCTGTATGCGACACTTGCGTGTACCAAGACATAATAAGGAGAGACTCGTTGCAAGCTTCGGCCGCCTCTGTTACCCAATTACTGGCACGTGCTCGTGCGGGTGATGCGCGCGCCCTCGATGAAGCCTACGCAGCGGTTTATCAGGAGCTGAAACAGGCGGCGCGTCGCCAGTTGCGACGGGAACGCAGCAGCTACGAAACCACCGTGCTGGTGCATGAGGCATATCTCAGACTCACCGCAGGTGAACAACCATCGGTGAATGATCGCAACCATTTGCTTGCAATCTCGGCACGCGCCATGCGACAGGTGCTGGTCGATAATGCGCGGCATGTCAGCGCGAACAAGCGCGATGGCGGCGGCCCAACATTGAGTCTTGTTGATCATGATGCCGATGCTGTCGGCGTACCCGGCGCTGTGGACGTGCTGATCGTCGAAGATGTCATCAGCGCCTTGCAAAATATCGATCCGCGTCTGGCGCAAGTGGCGGAGCTGCGTTGTTTTGGCGGTTACGATATTGCAGAGATTGCGCAGATCATGACATTACCGGATTACACCGTTCGCCGTGACTGGCGCAAAGCTCGCGCATTGCTCATGACGGAACTCAATACATGAGTTCACCTTCCGATCTCTCGCGTGCATTGCATGTATTTGAACAGGTAGTCGAGCTTACTGGCACTGCACGCGATGCGTTACTGGATGAATTGTGCGCAGGTGATACTACACTGAAGACAAAAGTGCAGGCCATGTTGGCAGCAGACGCCTGTAGTGATGATCCTTTCGATGCACATGATGGACATTGGCATGAAACGCTTGCAGCAGCGATGGATGGCAGTGCCTGGATCGGTCGCGTATTGGGTGCATGGAAGATCATTGCTGTTACGGGACGTGGTGGCATGGGCAATGTCTATGAAGTTGAACGTGCTGATGGTGCGTATGCACAGCGCGCCGCTCTGAAACTGATTCGCGCTGCTGCAGACTCCGTGTCGGTACGTTCACGTTTTCTGCGCGAGCGACAGATACTCGCGCAGCTGCGACATAAAAATATTGCGGCACTGCTTGATGGCGGCATCACTGACGATGGTGACCCGTACTTCGTCATGGAATATGTGGAAGGTGTGCCCGTTGATTGCTGGTGCGACGATCACCAGCTCAACGTGCGCGAACGCATCGCATTGTTCCTGCAAATACTGGATGCGGTCAGTCATGCGCACCGCAACCTGCTGGTCCATCGCGATCTCAAAACGTCGAATCTTCTGGTGGATACCACGGGACAGATAAAGCTGCTCGACTTCGGTATTGCCAAACAGTTGCACGACCAGCAACTCACTGCCATTGCCGATCGCGCAGTCACGCTTGGCTTCGCTTCACCCGAGCAACTGAAAGATGCACCAATCACCACCGCAACTGATATCTGGCAGTTGGGAATCCTGCTGCATCTGTTGCTGACCGGCTTGCATCCCTTCAACATTAGTCCTGACATGTCGCTGGCGACGCAGCTTCAGCAGCTGACGGGCGAACCCGAGTCGCTCATCAAAAGCGCATCGCGAACAACCGCATCGGAAGCCGCACTGCGTGGCGCTTCATCACCGGCGGCACTAGCTAAAATTTTTCACAACGGCCTTGCTGCCGTCGTCGCAACTTGTCTGCGCCATGATCCAGCCATGCGCTATGCCAGTGTCGATGCACTTACTGCCGATCTCAGAGCGTGGCTCGACAATCTGCCGGTGCTCGCAGCAAACACACCCAAGAGTGAACGAGCACGACTCTGGTTCCGTCGCAATCGGATGCTTACCGCCAGTCTTGCAGCGATCACTGTCGCGCTTATCGTCGGCACGGCTGTTTCGCTGTGGCAGGCACGCGAAGCAATAAGAGAAGGCGCCCGCGCACGCGAGTCACTGCAGTTTCTGTCTGATACGCTGGCAGCGGCTGCGCCGGAGCAGGCACTTAATAGCGAAGTCAGTGTGCGTCAGTTGCTTAAAAGCGCGCGTCAGCAACTTGAGCAGCGCAGCACGCTGGACAACAAGGTCAAGCAGCCGGTGCAACGCATGCTCGGTCGTTTATATTTTTCAGTTGGTGAGTATCGGCAAGCTGCTGAGTTGCTGGAGCTAGGCACGCGAGATATTGAACCCACTCGACGTGATGAAGCATTGGCGCTCGCGGATGACCTGGTTGTTTATTCAGATACGCTCGCTGCCCTGGAACGTGGCGCAGACAGCGTTACTATTTCTGATCGCGCCGCAGCGTTGCGCAGGCATTTTGCGTCCGATGATCCAGAACAAACATTGCGTGCCCTCGCCCATCAGACACTGGGGCATGTCGAGAAATATGGCTGGGAAACCTGTCGCAAGCGCGCTGAAGCAGCATTGGCGTATGCCATGCGTATGCCGAACCCACCGCCAGACGTGGTACTGCGACTGTATTCAGACTTGAGCAGCGTTGCCAACTTCACTAATGATCGGGATCGGTTGCGGCAACTCAGTGAACAAGGACTAATGTTTGCCGACCAACATCACGTTGCACTTGAATCACCATCACGATTCACCTTGCTGCGAAATCGCATCGAAGGATTGTTACTTGATGGCCATTTGCTCGAGGCAGAAACGCTGAGTCGTGACGCCATCGCCATGGCAGAGAAAACCGGCGGCGTAGGTAGCACTCGCTTGAGCGTTCTGTACAGCACGCTGGGAACATCACTACACCATCAGGGCCGCTATCGCGAAGCACAAACCATATTTGAGCACGCCTTCGAATTGATGCCTCGAACTGACACGGGACCTCGCAACATGGCGCTTGCACAAGGCAATCTCGCGCTGGTACATGCCGACGCAGGCGATAGCACTGCAGCGCTGCGACTGATGGCACGCGCTAGCGAAGAAATGAATGCCGCAGGCATCAAGCCCGAAGATCCATTCAACATTGAACTGCAGAGCACATACATTCATGTGTTGCTTGCATCACGTCATTTGGCACAGGCCACTGCACAACTCGATCAGACACTCGCTTTGATACGTAAAACAATGGGTGAAGGCTCGGATGAGTATGCCAGGTTGCTGGGCGCAGCAATGGAAGCAGCCCGACAGTCGCGAAATGTTACGCGCGGTGAGCAACTACTGACCGAGGCACGGGCGCGTGCGACGCAACACGGCATTCCTGAAACTCATCTGCGATTCGCCCAGTTCCTGCGCTACGAGGCGTCGTTCGCGCTATTGCGCGGTGATCTGCAGGCAGCAGAACGTGCACAACGTGAAGCACTACAGAAAATGCAATCAGACAACAATACCTTCACAATCGCACTCGCGCGCGCCGAACTTGCGCGCATCTTGAAAGATCGAGGCAACCGCAGCGAAGCACGTACATTAATAGAGCAGGCACTGCCGGTATTACGACAGTCAGTGTTACCGCAACAACCTGATCTGATGTCAGCAGAAGTTCTTGCTGGCGAGCTGGGAGTGTCGAACACATTGCCGAAATCGCAAACGTGAGTTGCCACTATTCACGGCATTGTGCGTGGTGGAGCTTTGTCGCGACTGCCTCATCGTTAAAGAATGGCAACTTGGGCTTCAGCCGGATCAAGCTGGAGCGCACTGAATGCCACAAGAGCAAAAGATTCGCTAGATCCGTTGTGGCTTCTTCGTAATTTGGCCAGACTATGGAACGATCGGCAATTGCGATCTGCGATGTAGTCGGACGACGCAAGCGCTTGCGCTCTTCCAGTGACAGAGAGATTTCGCGCGCAATATTTTTCAATCCCATGACTTCTCCAGACTCCACGCATCCCGTGCATCGGATGGAAATTAGATTTTTAGCGCTCCAGATTGAATTCGTCGCGCCACCACGTACCGTAGCACCACTGTTTGCATGGCAGTAAAACAGTTTGAAGTTATCCAATATAGAGACAATGCGGAGCAAAACTTCAGCGCAGCTATCATTGTAATAATAGAGGGGACAACGATCATCAATACCCGCATTGATTCTGGCAGGTCCGGGTTGACTATCATCATGATCGCTGTTGTCAACCCGGCCAAGATCGCCAAGGTGATGTCTGTCTTAAGCAAATTTGGAATCCAGAGAAA
>DATAHE010000267.1:0-3457 GCA_036263355.1 Steroidobacteraceae bacterium
TGCCTTGCCATCTGCGCACCTTCATGTGATGGCAGTTCATATGAAGATCCAAAACTGAAGCCACCACCATGAATGTAAAGCATCACAGGGCGCTTGCCACTCAAGCTTGGCGTCCAGATATTAAGCTTGAGCATGTCTTCACTTTGCCAACCATCATCCCAATCCTGTATGAAGGTCTGCTCTGCACTCGTCCATGTATGCAAGTTCTGCGGGCAATTCGCACCATAAATCAACGCTGGATATTCATCAGTCCACGGTGTTGGGTCTTTGGCGGGAAGCCAGCGATTTTCACCCGCAGTGGTTTGTCCATATGGAACGCCCTTGAAGGTAAATACACCACCATCAAGATAACCACGAACTTTACCGAACTGTGTCTTTGCTATCGCCGAGCGCGGCGTAGATAGATTGCCGGGACCCTGATGCGCCGCCGTCTTGATACTGTCGGAAGCGGATGCAAAGTTTGCTGTTGCAACCCCGATACCGGCAGTGGAAGAAAGGATGAGCGCCTCGCGGCGAGTGAGAACTTTGCGTTTTACCGAATCGACCATGAAGATCTCCTTCGTTGAATTATCGACACAAAAATTCAAATCTGTTTTTGGAACCAGCCAACAAACCCACCACGTGGTACGAGGTTGAGCTGCAGAACATCAGTACGCATCATGACGCCTTGCTGACGATCCCACGCATCTGGTTTTTCTTTGCCGTCATAAAGTCGAATGGATTGCCACTTTCCTTTACCGAGAAAGTCGAGCGGAATCTGTAACGTGTTTTGTTCACCACCATTGATCACTGCAACAAACCACGCTTGCCCTGATCGACGCGCCATCGCCACAGCCTTGCCCGGTTCGCTTCCCTTCAACACCAGCGTCTCGTCCCACACCGCAGGAATCGCAGACATGACATCGTGTGATGCGTTAGCAAGATAGTCACGCGGGTGGCCACCAGTACAAAGGAATGGCGAAGTAAAGATGACCATCTGTGCGAGCTCATGTGCCCATGTATTTCCTTGCAACTCAACAGGGTCGAATACTGTTGGCGTGTAATCACCTGCACCAGCGATATAACGAGTGAATGGCAATACCGTGTCGTGCTCTGCTTCGAGCACACGCTTGTAACGAGTCATGTGCCACTCATGCCCACGCACACCTTCACGGGTAATTGCGTTTGGCCAAGTACGTTCCATACCTGTTGGTTTATTCGCACCGTGATAATCCACCATCAACTTGAAGGCAGCAGCATCACGCGCAACGTCGTGATACCAGGTCGACCACCAACGATTCGCTGGCGGTGGAAAGTCGATCTTTACACCGACGACGCCAGTCTCAACCGCTTTGCGAAAATACGCATCGCGTTGTTCCGCTGTCTTCACTTCATTGCTGTGAACCCAGAGCCATACCTTCACGTTCTGGGTTTTCGCATAGGCAACAACCGTTGCAAGCGATTGCCATGGGTCTTGCCAATGCTTCCATCCTTCATCCACAAGGTAGTATTCGAAACCTAACTGTTTGGTCCAGTCCACCCATTCTCTTTGATCATCAAATCGTGGGTCGCCAACGGCCATCCACTGCCAGCCTGATCGACCTGGCTTGATCCAATCAGCGTTAATCAATTTCGGATCCGCAGGCGGATTGAGATTTTGTACCAGCGTGCTGTTCACCAAGGTAGTAAGGTCTCGTGCAATCACCGTCACACGCCACGGTTGAATCACTACATCGTCGGTGGTCCATCCATCAGGATCAGCATAGAGATGTCCCAGTAATGAACCGTGTCCATCACTCTTCACTGCGAGATCGCCATAGTCCTTCAGTGCTGCTTCAGTCAACGTTACATAGACATCACCGACACGTGCGGTGATTGGCAAACCATATGCATCGTTTCCTAGTTTGAGTAACGAAGTGGTTCGATAGGGACTTTCATATGAAGCGTCCAGTTTGTCGGCCCACACTACCGGGTCGCCGTCCAGTACCCACAATGAGTGATCAGCCTGCATCTTTCGCCCGGCTTTCGCAGGCAAACGCAAACGAATACCGACACCATCGTTCGCGACATGAACATCAATAAACGCATTCTCGTCATGTGAGGCAAAAGGAATAGCAGCTTCGTTGGCTTGATTAACTGCCATAGAGTGCGCACCAAAGAATTTGTACTTTTCGTTGATGCTGCGGAGCTTAGGTTTACCGAGAAGAGGTCCTTCGCCGACTTCAACGCCGTCACTCACGACCGCGATCTTTGACGGCGCCAATACCTGCCGACCATCAACCAGAATGCGATAGCTCAAGGAGCTTTCAGAGCCGAGCTCGACTATTATCTTGCCATCGGGGCTTTTGACGACGATTGGACTAGCAGCAAACGATTGCGCCGCGAATCCAAATACCATCATTCCAAGCGCAAGCAAACAAGCGCTACTTCTTGTCGATAGAAAATTCACTGCCACCCCCCGGTCACAGTTTTACGGTCGATTTAATTTGTAAGACTAATACAGAAACGTTAGATGGCCTAGATTAGTCCCATTCGGCCCCGATGAGGAGACCAATCTTGTTATCAATCAATATCGAAATTCCGCATTTTCTACTGGCCGCCAAATGCGATGACATGCATCTGACAATCTGAACCAGGTGCCACTAGAAGGCGTACCGGATACCGACACTCGGATAGATTGTCCACTCACCTTTGGTGTCTTGCACATTACGGGAGGTGCGGATAAAGGTGCCGACAGAGAACGGTTTGGCGATTTCATACCAGAGGTTAGTTTCAATATTCCACGCGTAGTAGGTGCCATCACCCACCAAACGGACGGCATCACTTCTGTATTTTTCTGCCGTCCAAACTTGCAGGGTGCTGGACAGGACCAATCTGTAATTTAGGAAGAACCTGCCCGCATAAAATGACACTAGTGGATCAAGACGCGGCTTCGGTGTGTTCGTATATGCCGCAGTTAATTCCAGACTGCAAAACGCCTCCCCGACATGAAACGGGTAGTCGAGACCCACTTTGTATTTACTGTCGATGTAATAGCCCCCATCTGCATTGCCATATACACCCAGGCCACTTGAGTATCCGGCGTGCGCAAACACAGGCAAGCCATGCAACGTGGCATTTCCAAGCCGGAAGCTTTGTGAGATTTGAATATAGTTCTTGGAAGAATTATTCTTCTCTCCATTTAGCTCCACTTCGTCTGACAGGAAAAAGTCACCGTAACTTTTCTGACTGAACACATTCAGCCGCAGGACTGGAGAGTTCCTGGGATTGTTTGTTGGATCGACCGTATGCCGAAAATCGTAAAGGGCATCAAGACTTACTTCTGCATTGCTGATACAGGAAAAGGCAAGCAATATCACTGCTGGTACAGATCTTTTTAAACGCATCATGACTCATCAGGACCGTGAATAAACCCGGACCCAATCAACCAGCAACTCCTGCGGAAAAACAGAGGTCGTATCGGGATTGCCTTCCCAGT
>DATAHE010000268.1:0-2072 GCA_036263355.1 Steroidobacteraceae bacterium
CAGACTGCTGCAGAGTAAAAGCAACCTTCGCAGGCTTCTCAATCACCACTAAACTAGGTTGCGTGGTAAATACGGATCCATTACTTACATTCACACGTACCGTATCGTCACCGTAGAAGATCACGTTCTTGACCACATCGCCAACACGTATCTGCACGCCATTGTCGAGCTGTGTATAAGCGAACTCATTGCTATCAGCTTTGACGACAACTTGCATCTGACCATGCGCATCAAGTCCGGTCGACGCATGGCTGGTGGCGCAGACATTCATCAACAGCAACACACTGATAAGCGAGATCGATTGAATCTTGTTCATGGCTCAGTTTCGCATTTAGGGAAGAATTGAAACCGGCATGGTAGCAGGTTGGCAAGAGGATGAAAGAATATCGATTAAACACTGATGAAGCTCCGTTCGCCCTGAGCTTGTCGAAGGGTTCTGAATTGGTTTATGAATAAGAACCCTTCGACAAGCTCAGGGCGAACGGTTCAACATTGACATGCTTAATGCTACCTAAGCTTTTGCGCCTGTTAAATGGGACGATTTTGCATCGCGGCAAAACAATGCAGGATCTTACACAAGGTATATTGCTATCGATGGATGGCAAAATTGGGATCGTTCGTGTTACAACTAACTTCCTACAATGCGCACAGCATCGTGCTGATTGGTTGATCCAATTAATTGGATTCGACCCAGTTGCTGATTCGCCAAGCTGACAACTCTAAACGCCAATATATAAGAGAGAGCCAACATGATCGTGAAACACTTGCGCAAACACCAAGCAAGTATCTCCGCCATCGCGTGTATTGCATTGCTACCGTTTGCCAGCGCGTTGGCTGCGAATAAAACAACAGAGGATAAAGCCAGTACGCGTACGAATTGCGAATCATTGACGTCATTCAAAGCGGCGGGGCTGGATGTCATCGTCAAGAAAGCAACACAAATACCTGCAGGCCCGGTCCCCGCCATTCCATACAGCTCTGGATATCCAGGCACTCTACCCGCTTACTGCCGCGTTGATGGCGTGATTGATGAACGCATTGGCCATGATGGCAAACCTTATGCCATTGGCTTTGCGATTGCGTTGCCAGAAAACTGGAATGGCCGCTTCATGATGCAAGGTGGCGGCGGATTAAATGGTAGCGTGGCTCAACCGCTTGGTACCGTGGCAGCTGGTGACAAGCCCGCATTGGAACGTGGCTTTGCCGTGATTACGACAGATAGCGGACATCAAAGTGCACAAGGATTCGATGCCAGCTTCTTTGCTGATCAGGAAGCATCATTGAATTTTCTCTATCAAGCTGTAGGCAAAGTTGCTCAAGTCGGCAAGCAGATCATTGCCGCTCACTATGGTCGCAGCGCTGCGCACTCTTACTTCATGGGTTGCTCGACGGGCGGACGTGAAGCCATGCTGATGACCCAGCGCTATCCACGATTCTTTGATGGCGTTGTATCGGCTGCACCTGCGATGCGCACCAGTTTCTCCAATCTGGCTGATCGTTGGGTAGCTACATCGCTGAATCAAGTGGCGCCAAAAGATGAACAAGGCAAACCTATCACTTCACGTGCGCTATCTGACAGTGATCGCAAGCTGGTCATTGATTCATTGTTGAAATCATGCGATGCCAATGATGGTATTGGCGACGGCATGATCTTCAATCCAACAGGCTGCGGCTTCGATGTGATGAAGCTTGCCTGCAAAGGACCCAAGACAGATGCGTGTTTATCGACTGAACAAGCGGCTGCGATCAAGCAAGGATTCAGTGGACCAAAAGACTCGCGTGGCGTACAGGTGTATCCCGGCTTCTTCTTCGATACTGGCATTGCAGAAAAGCAAGGCATACCCGGTTTGTTGAATCCGGGTGGCAGCCCAGTCGGGCCACCCGCCTCCGACAAAATGGATATCGATCAGGAAGAACTCAACGCCACCACAGCCGCGGCCATGATGGGCGACACGGCAAACTGGACGTTATTGAATACATTCTCTGAGCATGGCGGCAAACTGATTTTCTTTCACGGCGTCAGTGATCCATGGTTCTCTGCACAAGATACCTTGCGTTACTACCAGCAGCTC
>DATAHE010000269.1:0-9729 GCA_036263355.1 Steroidobacteraceae bacterium
ACACCTACGCCTCGAGGTTTCAATACATCATTAATGCAGCGTGCAATCTCGGCGGTGAGTTTTTCTTGAACTTGCAATCGCTTGGCAAAGCCATCGACGACGCGGGCAAGTTTACTGATACCAACCACTTTATTAGTAGGCAAATAGCCCACATGGCATCGACCAATAATCGGCGCCATGTGATGTTCGCAATAGGATTCGAATTCGATATCACGCAGCACGATCATCTCATCGTAGCCCGCCACCTCTTCGAAGGTACGCTGCAAGTATGCAGAGGGATTGGAGCCATAACCCGCAAACCATTCACGATAAGCGTTGACCACTCGCTTGGGTGTATCGAGCAGTCCTTCGCGATCAGGATCTTCACCCGCCCATAGCAGCAGGGTTCTCACTGCCGACTCAGCTTGTTCGCGTGAAACTTTCTCGCGTTTACGTCGCGGTTTTGATTGCTTTCGGGTTGCCATGAGATTCTCCGTTTGGAATGGCAGCATAGCATGGTGCTCTCAATGCGTCTTTGCTGGCGGGCTTTATGGACGGCAGTCGATATGCTGTAATCATCAGATGCACCAGCGACTATTTACGTTCCCGTTTTGGCGACTATTGTTTGCCGCAATTATTGCAACGCACATGAGCGAAGTGCTGGCGTGGGGCAATTTGGGTCATCGTGTTACTGGCTTGGTGGCGCAGGATTTTCTGGACAATGAGACTCGACGGCAAGTGGAATCATTGCTGGGCGAGGAAACACTGGCCGATGCAGCTGTTTATATGGACACCCATCGTGACGAGTTGAACGATCGCTGGCCAGAGTCAGCCCGATGGCACTATGACAACAAGCCCGTTTGCAATCAGTCCCCCTACTGTCGAGATGGGAATTGCGCCACACAACAAATAGAACGCTTTCGACGCATCCTTGCTGACAGAACCGCGCCACGTAACGAACGCAAGATGGCGTTGCGATTGCTGGTACACATGATCGGCGATATTCATCAGCCATTGCATATGGCAGATAATCGCGATCGGGGCGGCAACGATGTATGGGTACGGATGTATTCGGGCGCGGAGCGTAAGAACCTTCACTATCTTTTTGATACTGAACTGGTACGCGAAAGCATTGATCATCGCCGCGACTACAACTACGCACGTGATCTCATCGTCACTTACCGTGGAGAAATTTCACGCTGGCAGCAGGGCGATATGACGCGCTGGGCGAATGAGTCATACATGATAGGAAAACAGGATGTTTACACGCAGTTGCCACAATTCTCGTGCAATCTCCGCGATAACCGTGCAGGTACGATTACGCTGTCGCCTGCGTATATACAGCGCGCGCGTAAAGACATTGAAGTACAGCTCACCAGAGCAGGCGTGCGTATTGCTGCCGTGCTAAATGCAACACTGCACTGAGAACGTATTGAGCAGTTATTCAACATTCACGCGCCCCATGTTCACCACACCATTTCCGTGGCGTGGTGGCAATCAATTCACCTTGCATGTGGATGGCGAACATTATTTCGCGCGAATGCTGGATGCGATTAATTCGGCACAGCGTTCTGTTGCACTGGAAATGTATCTGTGCGCCTCCGGTGAGGTATTCACAAGGTTTCGTGATGCATTGATCGCTGCGACGTCGCGTAGCGTATCAGTACGCGTATTACTGGATGGTTATGGTAGTAGCGAAGTCGTGCTTGCAGATCGCGAGATATTATTAGCAAATGGTGTGCACTTACACATCTACAACCCGATCAAGTTGCAACAAGGTCTCAAGAATCTGTTACGCAATCATCGTAAATCGCTCATCGTTGATGACAACGTCGCCTTCACGGGTGGCGCTGGCCTGACTGATGAGTTCATGACTGATCGCGGAAATGAACGCGCATGGCGTGACGTCATGCTGGAGATTCGTGGTCCTGCAGTAAATGACTGGCAACTATTATTCGATCACACCTGGAACACTTTACGTCAACCATTAAAGTCCTACCGGATGATAAGAATTAATCGATCCAGTGACAACAATATGCCCGCTAAAGGGCGTGTTGTGACCAGTTACGGACCACAAGCGCACTACGTATTGCAGTCACTATATAAAAAAATAAAAGCAGCCAGAGAACGGGTATGGATTGTTACGCCCTATTTCGTGCCTTCATGGAATCTACGTCATCGGTTGATTGCTGCCGCGCGATTCGGTGTCGATACGCGAGTATTGGTGCCGGGCGCTCACACCGACCATCCGACCATTCGTCGAGCATCGCAACGCTATTACGCACAACTATTGAACGCTGGCGTGCGCATCTTTGAATATCAGCCCCGATTTATCCATACCAAGGTTGCGTTATGCGATAACTGGGCCACCGTCGGCTCGACCAATTTTGATCGCTGGAATGTTCGCTGGAATCTGGACGCAAATCAGGAGGTGGCTGACATTAATTTTGCAACACAGTTAGTTACCATGCTTGACGCAGACTTTGCAGAGAGCATTGAATTACGCTCTTGCGACTGGCAGCGACGCCCTTGGCACCAGCGATTGCTGGAATGGTTTTCAGGCTTGCTGGAACGCTGGAGTGGCTGGCTTAAATAATCGACTTTAATCAATATTAATCGCATCGCAACTGTTGTTTGCAGCGTATATAACTGATTCTCACACTCAAGGAGATCGACATGAAGGCACCTCACATTGTTCTGACGATGAGCTTTACTCTCAGCGTCTTGCTTTCTTCTCTCAGCAACGCTGCAGGTGAGGCGCACTATCACGCCATCGAGCGCCTTGAATTTAACCGCCTGGCCGCTGAACAGTTTATTCCCGTCTTCTGGCGCGAAGACATCAACAAGGATGGCAGTATTCAGCCCGATGAAATATCGGCACTCATTGGTTTTGGTGGTCCTCACGAAAATGAATTAACGCATTGGGTTAAAGATGGTCAATTCACGCCCGCATTCGCTTATGCGTATCAACGCATGCTCAATGCAAAGAACAAAAAAGTCGCAGATAGCGAGCGCATCAAGCTGGTGAAGCAGGAACTGGCGCAGGGTCGCACCACCCTGGTTGAAACCGACATGTCCAAAGCATCCGCTGCGGACGTTGCGGTACTGAAGCATCTAACTCGCGTTGCAAAGCTGATCGAGAACATCTATCAACAACAGAAAGGCACATACCGTCTTGATGTGAACATTCCACCGAATGATCTGTCGAGCAGAATGCTGTTTCATCGCAATCAATCACCCTTCTGCGAAGCACCGAACACGGGGAAGAATCCCAAGTGCAATGCACTGGCAAAGGCACCGCAACAACTTTCGGGCTTGTATCCAGCCGCCATCCAAGGCAAGAAAGAGTTCTGCGAGTATCTAGCCAAATCACCCAATGGCAATGATCTGATGGATCATTTCAGCGTGGTGATGAATGGCGACAAGCCCGGCACCTATAAATCCGTGCCATACAACATCGCATATAAAAAAGACATGGGCGCGATTGCCAATGAACTGGATGCTGCCGCTGACGCGCTCGAAGACAACGAATCTGCATTCAGAAATTATCTACGCGTGGCAGCGCAAAGTTTTCGTACCAATGATTGGGAACCCGCCAATCGTGCATGGGTGGCCATGAACGCAACCAACAGCAAGTGGTATGCACGCATTGCTCCTGATGAAGTGTATTACGAACCCTGCGCCTGGAAAGCGGGCTTTGCATTGCAGCTGGCGCACATCAACACCGCGTCACTTGCATGGCAAGAGAAACTGGAACCGTTGAAGAACGAAATGGAGAAGGCACTGGCTGAAATGGCGGGTGCGCCATATAAAGCACGCGATGTGAAATTCAAAGTGCCAGACTTTATCGATGTGGTATTGAACGCCGGTGATCAACGTAATGCGTTGAGCGCCACCATCGGCCAGTCGTTACCTAACTGGGGACCGGTCGCAGAATCTGGTGGACGCACCGTTGCAATGACTAACCTGTTTCAGGATGCTGACTCATTGAAGAGCGCAAGCGATGTCGATGCATCCATGTTCTGCCCGAAGAGCAATACCTACTTGACCAAGCCATCCGAAGATTCATTGATCAGCGCCTTGTTGCATGAAGTGGCCCACAATCTTGGACCTGCTCATGATTACACGGTGAATGGCAAGAACGATCGACAAGCATTCGGTGGACCTTTGGCATCGACACTGGAAGAACTGAAAGCAGAAACTTCATCGATGTTCCTTGCCAACTGGCTGGTAGCTAAAGAAGTCATGACGCAACAACAGGCGACCGAAATCAACGTGTATCAAGTCACGTGGGATTTCGGCCATATCTCGCGCGGCATGTATGCTGCCGATGGTCGGCCACAGAACTACAGTCAGCTGGCCGCGATTCAATTGGGCTGGATACTTGATCACAAGGCTGCAACATGGAACCCACAGACTACAGCTGCCAATGGCAAGGATGTAGGTTGTATCGAACTGGATATCAATGCGCTACCGGGCGCGATTCAGTCGCTTGAAGCCCGTGTGCTGCAAATCAAGGCACGCGCCGACAAGGATAGTGCCGACCAACTTCTGGCCGAGTACGTTGATGGCAAGAATGATTACGCCAAACTGAAAGACGTTATTGCCGAACGGTGGCGCCGCAATCCGCGCGCGTCGCTGGTTTACAGCATCCGGTATTAACAGAGTAAATGGGGACTAGTACATACCTCATGCTGCAATTGACACCGTTGCAGCGTGAGGTATTTTGTTGATCAATGCAGTGCATATGGAGCCTTTTATCATGAATCCCTGTCAACAATTGCATCAGCTGGGCCAAAGCCTGTGGCTGGACAATATCACCCGCGATCTGCTTACCAGCGGCACGCTAAAGAAATACATCAATGATCTTTCAGTAACGGGCCTGACATCCAATCCCACCATTTTTGACGAGGCGATTGCCAAGTCATCTGCATACGATGGTGCGATTGCGAATCTTTCTGGCACGCAACCTGTTGACGAAGCATTGTTTATGGAACTGGCATTGGATGACTTGCGTCAAGCAGCGGATTTATTCAAACCGGTTTACGATCAGACCAATGGCGTTGATGGCTGGGTGTCGATGGAAGTCTCTCCACTGCTTGCTTACGACACTGCAAGCACCACGCGTGCCGCACAATCAATATTTGAAAGTGCCCAGCGCGAAAATCTGTTTGTAAAAATTCCCGGCACACCAGCGGGCGTCGCGGCCATCGAAGAGTGCATCTTTGCGGGCATTCCCGTTAACGTCACCTTGTTATTCTCACGCGAACAATATCTCGCTTCCGCCGAGGCTTATATGCGCGGTATTGAACGTCGCATCAAAGCAGGCTTCAATCCATTGGTAACCTCAGTGGCGTCTGTGTTCATTAGTCGCTGGGATCGCGCAGTCGCCGATAAAGTCCCCGCTGAATTACAGAACAAACTGGGCATTGCCATCAGTCAGCGTATCTATGCGGCCTACAATGAACTTCGCGCCAGCGCCCGCTTCCAGAAGCTCGCCGCACTGGGAGCCACGACTCAACGCCTGCTGTGGGCCAGCACTGGCGTCAAAGATCCGAAAGCATCTCAGACCTTGTATATAGAAGCACTTGCTGCACCCAATACCATCAATACCATGCCGGAGAAAACGCTGCTGGCATTTGCAGAGCATGGTCAACTTCGCGGTTCGATGAAAGATGACAGCACCGAAGGTGAAAAGATGTTGATGGAATTCAAGAAGTCAGGTGTTGATATCGATGCGCTCGCGGCGCAATTGCAACGCGAAGGCGCCGAAGCCTTCGTCAAATCGTGGCAACAACTGCTGAAGCGCATCGCCGAAAAGCGCGCAAGCATTGGCAAGTCAACCAGCTAGTTGTCAGGCCTGCCATGCAACCCTCTTGTATTCTGACGGTGAATGGTGGGTCTTCAAGCATCCGTTGCGCAATCTACGAAGGCAACGCGAGTAATAACGTCCATCCGATAACGCGGATTAAACTGGACGGCGTGGGCCATCGTGAAGCAACGCTTAGCGTATTTGCTTCCGACAACTCACAGGCAACCAGCATTGTCGATGCCAGTTCCTTCGATAAAGCCATTGACGTGCTGATGGACCTACTAACGTCGATGGATCAAGCGCGCAAGGTTGACGCCATTGGTCATCGCATTGTGCACGGCATGCAACACACGCAACCGCAATTGATTGACCAGGATTTATACAACGAACTACAACAACTGCATTCGATTGATCCCGAGCACTTACCTTTTGAACTAGCTCTGGTGAAAGCGTTTACTAATCGCTTCAAGGATGTACCGCAGATCGCCTGCTTCGATACGGTATTTCATCGCAGCATTCCGGAGGTGGCACGCATACTCCCTTTGCCTGCCAGTTACCGGAACGACGAAATCGAGCGCTATGGATTTCATGGGCTGTCTTATGCATACCTGATGCAGCAACTAGGCACGATGGATGCGGACATAGCCGTACATGGTCGCGTCGTACTGGCACATCTTGGTAACGGCGCCAGCCTTGCTGCAGTTCAGAATGGTCAGTGTGTTGACACGACTATGAGCTTTACACCCGCATCCGGCATCATGATGTCTACACGTAGCGGCGACATCGATCCCGGTGTGCTTTATTATCTTTGCAAGTCACGCGGCGTTTCCCTTGATGATCTGCAACACTCGTTGAATCACGGTGCAGGGATGCTCGGTGTATCAGGAGTGAGCGGTGATATTCGCAAATTGCTGGAAATCGAAGGCAGCAATGCCAACGCTGCGCTGGCCATAGCCATGTTCTGCTATCAGATACGTAAATGCATTGGTGCCTACGCCGCAGCATTAGGCGGTCTGGATACACTGGTTTTTGCAGGCGGTATCGGTGAAAACTCCGCAGTGATTCGTTCGCGCATCTGCGAAGAACTGGCATTCATCGGCATTCGTCTTGATAGTGAAATGAACGATGGCAATCATTTGGTGATCTCATCAAAGCAATCCATTCCAGTGCGGGTGATTCGCACTGATGAGGAGTTGATGATTGCCAACTTGGTGATGCAGTTCAATCCCAATCAAATGGCTTCGCAAGGTAAAGGGTGAAGCCTTTTGTAGCTCGTTCGGATCCGTTCGCCCTGAGCTTGTCGAAGGGTTCATAAATTCTGAATGAATGGTTCGACAGGCTCACCATGAACGTGTTTATTTACTTGGCTGGTCAGATGATTTCGTACACCCCGCCAAAATCTGAGTTTAGCTACATGTGCGGATATTCGATCCATGAAAACCTCATCTAATGAATCGTTACTGAAGACCATCGACGCCTACTGGCGTGCTGCCAACTATCTATCAGTCTGTCAGTTGTATCTATGGGATAACCCATTACTGCATCGCCCGTTGAAACTAGACGATGTGAAACCCATGCTGTTAGGCCACTGGGGAACAACGCCAGGACAGAACTTTATCTATGCGCATCTGAATCGCGCCATCAAGCAATATGACTTGAACATGATTTATCTTTCTGGCCCGGGACATGGCGGCCCGACAGTAGTAGCCAACACGTATCTGGAAGGCACGTACAGCGAAGTCTATCCAGAGATCACACGTGATGAAGCCGGGCTGAAGAAATTGTTCACACAGTTTTCTTTTCCCGGCGGCATTCCCAGTCACGCCTCACCCGAATGTCCCGGTTCTATTCACGAAGGTGGTGAACTCGGTTACTCCCTCAGTCATGCGTTTGGTGCAGTGTTTGATAACCCCGGATTGATCGCTGCTTGCGTAGTGGGTGATGGCGAAGCAGAAACCGGGCCAATTGCCACGGCATGGCATTCCAACAAGTTTTTGAATCCGGTGAGTGATGGTACTGTGCTACCCATTCTGCATCTCAACGGATACAAGATTGCCAACCCCACTCTATTCGCGCGACTGGAACATGATGAGCTGAAACAACTGTTTGTGGGCTATGGATGGAAACCCTACATCGTCGCCGGTCATGAACCGCAGGCCATGCACACGTTGATGCTGGAAACGCTGGATCGCGTTATCGAGGATATTCAAACCATCAAACGCAACGCACGCAACAAGCAACTGGATGGCAGACCATGCTGGCCGATGATCATTCTCGAATCGCCAAAGGGATGGACAGGTCCACGCATGGTCGATGGAAAGCCAAACGAAGATACGTTTCGATCACATCAGATCCCGATCTCTGACCCGCGCAAAACTCCCGAACATTTGCAACTGATTGAACAATGGCTGCGCAGTTATAAGCCGGAAGAATTGTTCGATGCAAAGGGTCGTGTTCATGATCATATTGTTTCAATTGTGCCTGCTGGCAACCAACGTATGGGTGCCAATCCCAACGCGAATGGTGGCTTGTTGCTACATGATTTGAAGTTACCAGATTTTCGTCTGTATGCCAGTGAGGTCGACAAACCCGGAATCCTTGGCAAGGGTGATACGCATGTGCTTGGACCTTTCCTGCGCGATGTCATCAAGCTGAATGATGCCGAGAAAAACTTCCGCATTTTTGGTCCCGACGAAACCATTTCCAATGGACTGGAAGCCGTGTTTGAAGTAACCAACCGCCAATGGCAAGGAACAGTAAAGGACAATGATGTGTATCTTGCGCGTTCAGGCCGCGTGATCGAGATGCTCAGTGAGCATCAATGCGAAGGCTGGCTGGAAGGCTACTTGCTTACCGGCCGTCATGGTCTATTCAATTGCTATGAAGCTTTTATTCACATCATCGATTCCATGTTTAACCAGCACGCGAAGTGGTTGAAGGTGACACGTGGCATTCCGTGGCGTAAGCCCATTGCATCACTGAACTATCTGCTGTCTTCGCATGTGTGGCGACAGGATCATAATGGCTTCAGTCATCAGGACCCCGGCTTTATTGATCATGTCACCAACAAGAAATCAGAAATTGTGCGCGTGTACTTGCCACCAGATGCCAACTGTCTGTTGTCCGTGATGGACCATTGCCTGCGCAGCCGAAACTATGTGAACGTGGTAATCGCTGGTAAACACCCCGCACCGCAATGGTTAACCATGACTGATGCCGCCGCGCACTGTACTGAGGGTATAGGCCGCTGGAGCTGGGCAAGTAATGACAATGGCAAAGAACCAGATCTGGTGATGGCCTGCGCCGGTGATGTGCCCACGCTGGAAACTCTGGCTGCGGTCAGCATTCTTCGCAAGCATTTGCCATCATTGAAAATACGCGTGATCAATGTGGTTGATCTGATGAAATTGCAACAAAGCGATGCACATCCACATGGTCTGGAAGACGCAGAGTTTGATGCCTTGTTCACGCAGACCAGACCGGTGATCTTCGCCTTCCACGGTTATCCATGGCTGATTCATCGCCTTACCTATCGCCGGCAGAACCACGACAACTTCCATGTGCATGGCTACAAGGAAGAAGGCACCATTACCACACCATTTGACATGACCGTGTTAAACGAACTGGATCGCTATCACCTGGTCATCAATGCGATTAGCCGTCTTCCACAGACCGGCGCCGCTGGGATCGAGCTGATTGATAGGCTTAAAAACAAGCTACAGGAGCATCGTCGCTACATTAATACCAATGGCCACGATATGCCGGAGATCAGTAACTGGCGCTGGGGTGATTAATTTACCTGATAGCTCCTCACGGCATCTCCCTGAATAGATGCATGGGCATAGGATCACAGTTGGTTATCAACATCAGCAACTATCGTCAGTATTAATGACAGGGAACCTCTGATTAATTAGGATATTTTTGTCGTAGCTATGAAG
>DATAHE010000270.1:0-11274 GCA_036263355.1 Steroidobacteraceae bacterium
ACAAGGACGCATTTCCAGTGAAATTCTGCCTGCTTGACAACATCCGGGACACCCTTCAGCCTTGCCGCCCCGCTTTGCAGGAGTAGATGATTCGATGATTCGCACCATGCTTCAAGCCAAGTTGCACCGCGCCACGGTAACTCAAGCCGACCTTCAGTATGAGGGCTCCTGCGGCATCGACGAGGCATTGCTGGAGGCGGCGGGTCTGCGTGAGTATCAGTACATTGAGCTGTACAACATCACCAATGGTTCGCGCTTCACCACCTATATCATCAAGGCCGCGCGTCACTCCGGAGAGATTTCTCTGAACGGCGCTGCGGCGCGCATGGCGGCGGTTGGCGATCTGCTGATTATCTGCGCTTACTCCAATTACACCGAAGAAGAGATGGCGACTTATCGTCCCGTGGTGGTATTGCTCGATGACGGCAACAAGACTGTTCAGATCAAACCAACGTGATCCAGATCTATTAATAAAACCGGCGCCATTACCGATGTCACTTCTCGAGTTGCTGCATACATTCATTGATGTGGTCCTGCATCTGGACAAGCATCTCACCGAGCTGATTGCGACGTATCACTACTGGGTATATGGCATTCTGTTTTTGATCATCTTTGCTGAAACAGGCTTGGTGGTAACACCGTTTCTCCCTGGTGATTCACTACTGTTTGCAATTGGCGCACTGTCTGCAGTCGACCAGACTGGAACACTTAGCCCAGTTGCGCTGTGGATCATGCTAGTTGTTGCCGCGGTACTGGGCAATGAAACGAATTTCCGCATTGGTGGCCTGATCGGACCGAAGGCATTCAGTGGTCAATTCAAGTGGCTGAAACAGCAACATCTCAACAGTACTCATGCCTTCTTTGACAAGCATGGCAACATGGCAATTGTGCTTTCGCGCTTCCTGCCCATTCTGCGAACTTTCACCCCCTTCGTTGCAGGCGTTGGCAAGATGAATGCGTGGCACTTTCACAAATTCAATTTGCTCGGTGGCTTCAGCTGGGTCACGCTGTTTATCTGGGGCGGCTATATTTTCGGTAACGTGCCGCTGATCAAGAATAATTTCGGCATCGTCACCATCAGCATCGTCGTTATTACGCTAATCCCGTTAACATGGGCTGCGTTCAAGTCCTGGCGATCACGTTAATACGGCCATTCCTGCTTGACGCGAGACTAATGTTCGCGAATCCTTCAATCAAGGTTCAATAAGAGGTTGCAGGAATTAATCATGACGATTCGTATTGATTCGCGATTCAATGGCCCACCTGCTTCCGCTAACGGTGGCTATACATGTGGCCTCATTGCGGCAGCTATTGGTGAAAGTGTTAACGTCCGCTTGTATTCTCCACCGCCACTGGACACTGACCTTGAGTTGTCGCTTGCTGATCAACCCGACAAATGGTTGCTGAAGCTGGGTGATAAAGTCATTGCGGCCGCAACGCCTACCACTGTGCGCGCACATGTTCCCACTGCACCCTCGTATGTAGATGCGCTGGAAGCATCCAAACATTTCACAGGCCTGACTGAACATGCATACGCCAACTGTTTTGTCTGCGGTCCACAACGCACTCAAGGTGATGGACTTAGAATATTTGCAGGCAAGCTGAAGGACTCCAACATCGTTGCAGCACCCTGGTTGCCAAAAACGGATCTTGGCAATGAACACGGTAAAGTGAGACCCGAATTTATATGGTGTGCACTCGACTGTCCGGGTTATTTTGCATCAGTTAAACAAGGTCGTAATGCATTACTGGGCGAACTTGCAGTACACATTGATCGCAGCGTGCATGTCGATGAACCCTGCGTTGTAATCGGCTGGCAGATCATGATTGAAGGTCGCAAGCACAAAGTCGGCACCGCGTTGTTTGATGAAGACGGCGAACGCTGCGCAGTGGGTGTAGCAACGTGGATTGAGATTGCTTAGCAACGCAACGACTCGCAAGCTATTTATTTGCCTTAATTGGCGTGAGATACGCTTCGGCAACCAAAGCTGGGGCTCGCAGACTCAACACCAGCCTACTCGCGGAACAATAGCGTAATTAGTCCCGCAGCGACACATACAATACCGGGCCATATCGGCTCCATCGCAACCGCAAGCCACGTCACGCCTGTAAACAGCAAGGCTGAACCCAGAATAGTTTGGTCACGACGTCGCGCGCTTAAGCGAATCTCTTCGCGCAGTTGAGCAACATCTGGCGTGTGTACTGGCAACCGGTAACGCCCTTCTGCTGCCTGCATCAGCGCTTGTTCAATCAACGTCGGGACGGTACGAATCGCTTCACCAAGATCAGGTAATTGTTGCCGCCATTCTTTTAATACACGCAACGGATTCATGCGTTCACGCATCCAGCCTTCCATGATGGGTTTCGCCGTCTTCCATAGATCAAGGTCGGGATAAAGTTGTCGACCCAAGCCTTCGATCTGCAGCAAGGTCTTTTGCAACAGAATTAGTTGCGGCTGAATTTCCATATCAAATCGCTGTGCGGCCGAGAATAGACGTACCAATACCTGACCGAATGAAATTTCACTCAACGGCTTATTGAAGATCGGTTCGCAAACAGTTCGTACTGCGGTCTCTACTTCATCTACTCGAGTGCCTGCAGGTAGCCAACCCGAGTCGATGTGCAACTGTGCCACACGACGAAAGTCATGATTGAAGAAGGCAAGAAAGTTTTCCGCCAGATAATGCTGGTCACGAGGGTCAAGCGTCCCCACGATGCCGAAATCAACTGCTGCATACACTGGATTCTGCGGATCATCAGCAATGACAAAGATGTTGCCGGGATGCATGTCCGCATGAAAGAAGTTGTGTTTGAAGACCTGCGTGAAAAATATCTCCACACCATTTTCAGAAAGCTTCTGCAAATCGACGTTACGACGACGCAGCTCATCCAGATCACTGATCTGTATGCCATGAATGCGCTCCATCACCATGACATTGTTGCGACAAAAATCCCAATAAACTTTTGGAACACGCAATAATTTCGAGCCACTGAAATTACGTTCCAGTTGCGACGCATTGGCGGTTTCGCGCATCAAATCCAGTTCGTCCAGTACCGTCTTTTCGTATTCACGCACTACTTCGATGGGCTTCAGTTGATGGCCGAACGACCAGTACTTCACCAGTAACCGCGCGAGTGCATACATCACTTCAATATCGCGTTCGATGTTGGCGCGAATACCTGGTCGAACCACTTTGACGACGACTTCTACATCGGCATTCTTGTAACGAATCACACCACTATGCACCTGCGCGATGGTTGCGGCAGCCAAAGGCTGATCATCAAAGCGAACAAACAACTCGGCAATGGGTTTGCCTAACGACAACTCAATTAGTTGTCGGGCTTGCGATGTCGAGAAAGGTGGCACGCGATCCTGCAACTTCGCCAATTCGTCCGCGATATCGCCGGGCAACAAATCACGACGTGTCGAAAGAACCTGGCCAAACTTCATGAAGATGGGACCCAGCTCCTGCAGCGCCAATCGCAAACGTTCGCCGCGTGTTCCCTTGTGCTCCTGCTGAAACCAGGCAATCGGAGAAATAATGTTCGTCAACGTAATCAATGTGGCAAAGCGCGTACCACGCACGAAGTCCCGCAAGCCGTATTTGACGATGACACGATGAATGGCGATCAGCCGGAACAACACTCGAAGCTTCATGATGTTTTCTTTCGTTTCTCAATCAGGCTGATGCGCGCTTCCAGCCTTGCTGCATCGTCCCTTAACGTGTCGACGTCGCGTAGAAATTCACCCATCTCGGTTTTATTAGGTACATCACGTCCTTCTTCCTGAAGGTATTCGCTGGTGTTCTGTAACAACGTTTGTGTTGCTCGCTTGCCAAATGCAAACAGGTTGCGTGCGGCATTGCCAATTTGATGTGCCGCGACATCGCCCACCAATCGTGACAGTTCTTCTTCCAGATCTGGCCTGGCTGTTTTCAGCAACTCGCTGAATGCATGCGCAACTTCTGCATTGCCTTCGATTCGAACTGCTCTATCCTGAATCGGTGCGGTGGAATCCTGATTGACAAGATTTAGCAAGCCAAGCGGCGTGCCCGTTAATATCGCATCGGCCTTCGTGGTGTCATCGGGCTTGATTTGTATACCCATTGGATCGGCGATGAGCGTGAACCTCACCGGCAAGCCGGTCAGGTGAATCTGCATCGACTTACCCTGCAAACGTTTGCATAGATTTTTCGCAGCAATGGAATCAGCAATGTTGCGATTCAGTGTGGCTTCAAGCGTGGCAAGAATCATATGATTATATTAAGGAGCGCCTGAATAACCGAGAATATTTTTCTTGTGGCTAGGAAGTATCGCGCGCAGAACCGCAATGTATGCACGGATACGTGAGGATTCGAGCACGGAACTGACAACGCCACGAGGAAAATAAACCATTAGCCGGGTGCTCATTAAAGCTTGTAGCCGCGATGCACGGCAACAATACCGCCGGTGAGATTATGATAGCGGCAATGCTCAAAGCCCGCATCACGCATCATGCTCAACAAGGTTTCCTGGTCAGGAAACTTGCGAATTGATTCTGCCAGATAACGATAGCTTGCTTCATCGTTGGCCACCATCTTGCCCATCACCGGTAACACGTTGAACGAATACCAGTCGTACACTGATTTCAAACCGGGCGCGTTGGGATGCGAGAATTCCAGAATCAATAATTGACCGCCAGGCTTCAATGCATTAAACATCGAACGCAACGCCTTGTTCTTGTCAGTGACGTTACGCAGCCCAAATCCAATAGTGATGCAATCAAACGAATTGTTAGCGAACGGCAGGCACTCTGCGTTGGCGAGCGACCAACCTACATTGCCAACAACACCTTTATCGATAAGCCGGTTGCGCCCATTCGATAACATCGCTTCGTTGATGTCGGTGTGTACGACCAGACCCTTCTCGCCTACCTGTCGTGCCATACCAATGGACAGATCGCCGGTACCGCCAGCGACATCCAGTGCACTCTGTCCGGACTTCAATCCGGTTTGCGACAATACAAAGTGCTTCCACAATCGATGTGCACCACCCGACATCAGATCGTTCATCAAGTCGTACTTGTTCGCAACAGAATCAAAAACAGCTCGCACCCGCTTGGCCTTATCAGCCAGCGGCACTTGCTCGAATCCGAAATCAGTGTGTTGAGTACTCATAAAGCGGCTCCAATGGAACCGGCATTTTAGCCGCGATTACTGGCTCACGTCTGCAAGTATTTGGCCCAAATAGCAACCACTTCCAGTTCGAGTTACCGGTTAATGGAAAATCAATCAACGAGCTGAGCTATCATCAAGGCTTGTTGACCGAGGTAGGGTACGCAATCCCAAGGTCATTCAACCTGTCCAGATATGCCTGCCATTTTTCCTTGTGAGTATTACCCAGCTCTTGCAGGTAACTCCAGGTATACAAACCTGAGTCATGGCCATCATCAAACACCAGACGCAGAGCATAGTGACCCGTTGGTTCCACCTTGGTGATCATCACATTGTGTTTGCCCAACTGCAGCACTTCCTGACCCGGACCATGCCCGCGAACCTCTGCTGAGGGGGAATGGACACGTAGATACTCAAAGGGCAATTCGTAGCTGCTGCCATCGTCAAAACTGATGGCGAGTAACCTTGATTGTGTTCGGAGCTTGATAGCAGTGGGATGTGGCATGCGCGTTATCTTAGCGCACTGCTGTCGTCAACAAGACACCAAATTGTCAGCGAAGTGTAACAACGCGCAGGTCAACTAATGCGGCTGCACCGCCTCTCCTACTTAACGTCGGTGCAACGGATTTGGTTTGACTTACCCGAGGTGCCTTATGCGATCCAGAACCCTTCTGCGTCACTCGTTGCGACCAGCGATAGCCGTTATTATTGCGGCTGCCACGCCAGCTGTTATGGCGGACACATTTACTCATGTGCCATTCGCCAATCCAAAGTTCGTAGGTGAGTCGTCACCAAACATTCTCTCGCCGGAGTTGATTGAAACGGCGGTAGCAACTGGTGCCACCAGGGTTGAAAATCCCACTGCGCTTACCGATTACTATGGTTACAACAATGATGGTTCACTGTTACCAGCTGCGGGCGCATTGCCATCTTCATCAGCAAAGATTGAAGCAACCAAAACGGAACCCGATAAAAACACGTACCTGGTAATGCCGGGATTGAAAGGTGCCGATGCCCATTACAACTATGGATCGCATTTTCTGTTTCAGGGCCACGAGAATGGCAATGGCGGCAATGGTTATATAACTCGCATCAATCTCGATGCAGATAGCCAGCATCGCGTTACTGTGCTTGCCACTAACGATGTAAACGGCGTTGCAATTCCGACGCTGGATGGCTCCACATGGTATCCATGGTCAGGTCGCTTGTTATTTACCGCAGAAGGCAGTGGCCCTGGTGGCGGCGTGTGGCAAGCAACACCAAGTTATCCTTCAATCGTTCAGGATATTTCCGGCGTGATGGGTCGTGGCGGTTACGAAGGCATTCAAGCTGACAATGATGGCAACTTGTGGATTGTGGAAGATGTGGGCGGCAAGTCCGGCACAACAGCAACACATGCGAAGCAGCCCAATAGCTTCGTATATCGATTTATTCCGAACAACCGCCATGACTTGGTTGCGGGCGGCAAGTTGCAAGTATTGCAACTAAAGTCCAAAGCACATGATGGCGCGATTGTGTTCCATGCTGGGGCTGCTGACAGCGATATTCTTTCGCAAGACATGAAGGACTTGCATACCTACGGTAACAACTTCAATACTCAGTGGATCACTATTCACAATACAGATACGGACGGCAAAACACCTTTCAGTGCGAATGCGTTGGCAAAGGCTGCAGGCGGAACACCACTAAAGCGTCCGGAAAATGGCCAGTTTCAACCCGGTACTGGATTTCGCACTTTTGTGTTTGCCGAAACAGGCGATACCAACTTGCTGACAGAAGCCAAAGATCATGGCGGATTTGGTGCAGTGCTGGTATTGCAACAAAACTCAGCGTCATCAAACTACGGCAAGCTGTCATTGCTCTATAAAGGGGACGCAGCCCATTCTGGCTTTGACAACGTGACGTTTATTTCGCGCAACAAGGTGGCATTTGTTGAGGATGCGGGCGATACGCTGCATACGCAACGCAACGCACTGGACTCCGGTTACATACTTGATATGCGCGCGAACTATAGTGATGTGCGCAACGAACCAGTACGCTTCCTCGCCGAAGGCCGTGATGCATCTGCCACAGTAGATTCACAATTTGGTGGCATGCAGGGATTCCAAAATGACGGCGACAACGAAATCACCGGTATCCATGTATCCGATGGCGATCCCACACCCAACGGATTGCTGGGCGCCAAAATTCCGCACCTGTTTAAGCAAGGCTGGCGCATGTTTTATACGCAACAACATGGCGACAACGTGACCTGGGAAATATTACCCAAAGAGAATTGCGACCGCACTGAATGGCACGCGTTGCGCAACTGGAATTATGATCTTGATGACGAGCGCTAGATCGAGTTGAGTTACGACACACCGACTGCACGATAACTGTAGTCGGTGTTTTTAAACGAAATAATTAGCGCAGCCTCTTTGGCAACTCCTGTTTTAGCCATTCAATCAGCAAACGTGTCTTTGCTGGTAGTAATTCTCGCGACGTATAGACAATGTTTACAGGCTTGGGAGTGGGCTCAAACTCGGCAAGCACCACTCGCAACTTCTTCTCGGCAATCTCTCGTGTGACTTGATACGACATGAAACGCCCTAAGCCCAGGCCAGCGACACAAGCATCGATGGCAGGTGCATTCAAATTGCACTCCAGACAACTGTTGATTTGCACTCTGAACTGCTTGCGACCTTTATAGAAGGGCCAGGATGACCCATTCTCGCCGCCACGGGTAATGCATGCTGCAGCCTGAATATCTTTTGGATGCAAAGGTGTACCAACTTTTTTCAGATATGCAGGGCTGGCGACGACCATATGTCTTACATGCCCCACTGTTTTCGCGACTAACGAAGAATCGCTCAACTCGCCAATACGCACACCGACGTCAATCCCTTCTTCGACCAGATTGACCATACGATCGAGCAATAGAAGATTGCCTTTGACCTGCGAATAAGTCTTGAGATATTCAGTCAGCAACGGTGCTACGTAGATTTGTCCAAACAACACTGGCGCTGTCAGCGTAATGATCCCCGATGGCTTCGCAGAAACAGCACCGAGTTCGCTTTCTGTTTGTTCGACCAGTGCCAGCACATCGCGACATTTCGCCAGATAATGAACACCGGCCTCCGTCAATGCGATCCGACGCGTGGTTCGGTTCAGTAGTCGCACACCAACATGCTTTTCGAGTGACGACAGAGTTCGCACAACAGAAGGCAATGAGGTTTGCAACTCGCGCGCTGCAGCAGTGAGGCTGCCGCTGTCGACAATGGTGACAAATGAGCGCATGGCGTGAAGACGATCCATCAATCGAGATTACTTCATATTTTGCAAGAATGAAATGCGGCTGGCTGTATTTATCGAGGAGTGTATTTTTGCGAAAGTAGCTGCATCGATAACTCCCCCTCCATTGTTATGACGAACACGCAAACAAATCCTCTCAAGCCCTCGAGACCCATTGTTCTATACGGTTTCAAACTCTCCGGTCATTGCCATCGTGTGGAGTTGTTTCTGAATCTGGCGCAACTACCCTATCGCTACGTCGATGTGAACCTGCGCAATGGTGATCACAAGCGACCCGACTTCCTTGAGATGAATCGATTTGGTCAGGTACCCGTGATCGATGATTCAGGTGTGATACTGGCTGACTCAAACGCCATTCTGGTTTATCTCGCCGGTCGATACGCAAGCGAATGGCAGCCGAAGGATGAGCTGCAACGTGCGCATATACAACGCTGGTTTTCTGCCGCTGCGGGATTACTAGCTTCCGGCCCAGCCAGAGCTCGTGCCATTATCGTATTTCGTCGCCAAGACGATCCTCGCGAAGCATTGGAACGAAGCGCACAGTTATTAGCAGTGATGAACAAGGAACTGGAGCGCTCAGTATTTCTCGTTGGCGACACGCCAACACTCGCGGACATCTCGATGTACTCCTACACCGCGAAAGCGCACGAAGGAAAAATTTCACTCAGCGACTATCCGCACATTCAGGCATGGCTCAGTCGTGTTGAGGCATTGCCACACTTCTTCCCTATGCCTAACGCGCCGACAGCTTAAGGCTCCATCCGAACATGTTGCATGCACCGGCCGGATGGGACCTGAATGACTCACCGTTTCATAAAGGCGAGCGATTGATTCAGGAACAATTCGGCATCGCCAGAAAAATGGAACACGCAGGACGACATGGCATTCGCCGTTATATGCCGGATCAGCATCGGGAATTTTTCCCGCAGTTGCCATTTATCGTTGTTGCAGCGCTTGATCATTCCGGACAGCCATGGGCGTCATTGCTGTGCAATGCGCCTGGCTTCATTCAATCCCCTGATGCCACTCACTTGGTCGTCAACGCGCTTCCAGACGAATACGATCCACTGCATGATTTGCTCAACAATGACAGCATGATTGGCTTGCTCGGTATTCAACCGCATACTCGTCGACGTAATCGTGCTAATGGACGAATCATCAATAACGAAGCAGCGTTGCATATTGAAGTACTGCAAAGCTTCGGTAACTGCCCAAAGTATATTCAGGCAAGATATTGTGAATTTGATGCGAGTGCGCTGCCAAACGCATCAGAAGTCGTGGTCAGTAGCACTCTCAACGATGCCATGCTCGACATCATTTACGACTCCGACATGTTCTTTATCGCGAGCGCGCATCCTGATGCTGCACAGACAAATATTGAGCCGCAGCGGGGCATCGATGTTTCTCATCGCGGTGGCAAACCGGGTTTCGTCAGAGCTATAGATAACTCATTAGTCGTGCCTGACTATGTCGGCAATTTCTTTTTCAACACTCTGGGCAATCTGCTGCTCAATCCCAAAGCAGGATTGGTCTTCATCGATTTTCAACGCGGATCATTGCTGCATGTTGCCGTTGAAGCCCACATCATCTGGGACGGCCCTGAATTAGCTCAATTTTCAGGAGCGCAGCGTTTACTGCGCTTTGAAATCAAGGAAGCTCGCCATGTTCTACGCAAACTGCCATTACGCTGGACGGGATGGGAATTGTCTCCACATCTGGTCGGCAGATGAGTTGGCAATTACAAGATGTAGCGTGACAAGTCTTCGTCCTTAACCAACTCGCCCAGATATTTATCCACGTAAGTGGCATCAACCACGACGCTAGTGCCGCTCTTGTCCGCGGCATCAAAGGATAAGGTTTCCAGCAAACGTTCAAGTACCGTGTGCAAACGACGTGCACCGATGTTTTCGGTACGCTCATTAACCTGCCATGCCACTTCCGCAAGACGCTTCACGGCATCGGGTGCAATCGTTAACGTCACACCTTCCGTCGCCATCAGCGCCTGGTACTGCGTGCACAATGATGCATGTGGTTCAGTGAGAATACGGACGAAGTCTTCGACTTTGAGGGCTTCGAGTTCGACGCGAATCGGGAAACGTCCTTGCAGCTCCGGAATCAAATCCGAAGGCTTGGACATGTGGAATGCGCCAGAGGCGATGAACAGGATGTGATCGGTCTTTACCATGCCGTACTTGGTATTCACCGTGCTGCCTTCGACCAAAGGCAACAGATCTCGCTGCACACCTTCGCGGGATACATCAGCACCGCTGGTCTCCTGACGTCGTGCAATCTTGTCGATTTCGTCAATGAAGACAATACCGTTCTGTTCAGCGTTGGCAAGCGCGGCGGCCTTCAGTTCTTCTTCGTTAATCAGCTTGCTGGCTTCATCATCTGCGAGAACCTTGAATGCTTCGCGCACTTTCATCTTGCGCATCCGCGTATGTGAACCACCCATATTCTGGAACATGCCCTGCAATTGTTGCGACAATTCTTCCATGCCCGCAGGCGCCATGATCTCTACACCGACAGGTAATGCACGCGTCTCAATTTCAATTTCCTTATCGTCAAGCTTGCCTTCACGCAACATCTTGCGAAATTTTTGTCGCGTCTCGTTATCCGGCGGAGCGCTATCCGTGTTATCAATAAAACCGACAGCAGCACGTGGCCGTGGCAGCAATGCATCAAGCACACGTTCTTCCGCTGCGTCCATTGCGCGTGGTTTTACTTTTGCAACTTCCGTTTCACGCGTGAGCTTTACCGCAACATCCATCAAGTCCTTGATGATGGAATCGACCTCACGACCCACATAACCCACTTCGGTAAATTTGGT
>DATAHE010000271.1:0-2017 GCA_036263355.1 Steroidobacteraceae bacterium
CTGTGGACCAAGCCTGGATGCGCTACGACTTCCGTTCCCAGTCCTCTGTTGCTTCACCGCCGTGGTTGAGCGTGACGTTAGGACGTATGCCAAATCCGTTTGTGTATACCGATCTCGTATGGGACCCGGATCTTCAATTCGAAGGCGTGGCGGCGACGTGGCGCTATAAGTTCAGTTCTTCCGCCAGTCCAACACATGTATTTCTGACAGCTGGCGCATTCCCATTGCAGGAGATTGAATTATCACCGCGCGATAAATGGTTATACGGCGGTCAACTGGGTGTGAATATGCCTTGGGATAACGGCGGAAAGGCAGTTGTGAGCGCGGCTTACTACACTTTCAGTCACATCACTGGAAAATTGAATGCACCCAGCAGCACTCTGCTGAACTATACCGCACCACAATTTTTCCAGAAAGGTAATACCACTTTCGATATTCTGAACGATACCGACGCTACTACTAACCTGTTTGCATTAGCACCTGAGTATCGTGAAGTGGATGTGAATGCGATGGTGGACATTCCTGTGTTCAATCATCTGTTCAGCGTCACTGCCGATTACGTTAGTAATCTTGGGTACGACCAGAAGCGTGTACTGGCGCAGGCTGGCTTCAGTTCGTTGACCCAGATCACTGATCCCAATCAAAGACTGGCTTTCGACAAGATGACAAATGGCTATCAAGTTGAATTTGCTTTTGGTTCCGCACGCACTGGTAAACGTGGTAATTGGCGCGCAGCACTCAATTACAAATATCTGGAACGCGATGCAGTAGTGGATGCGTTCACCGATTCAGACTTCCATCTTGGTGGCACTGGAGCCAAGGGCTATACCTTGAAAGGCGACTGGTGGTTCCTTGATCGCAGCTGGTTTAGCGTGCGGTACATCAGTTCTGATGAGATAAAACATTACGGTCCAGCGTATCTCGATTCCAAACAGAATCTTACGATTCCCAGCGATACGCCACGCTTCGGTGTGGATGTGTTTATGTTTGATGTGAATGCAGCGTTTTAAGGCATGGCCATGAAGCAAACAATACTGATGTCGTTACTGGTGCCAAGTTTATTTATCGGTAGTTTCTCTGAGGCCCAGACACAGCGTTCCGGTAATGATGCAACACGTGTGATGCAGCAGCTTCAGCAGGTCACTGCGGAAAAGACTCGTCTGCAATCCGAAAACGACGCGATGAAGAAGCAGCTGGAGGAAATGAAAGCCAAGCTGTCCAAGTCGGGCGCGGATCAATCAGTGGTGCAACAACAGAAGCGCGAGCTGGATGCGAGCAATGCACGGCAGAAAGAGAGCGCCGATGCACTGGAGCAGCAGCGTAGCAAGATGCAGGAATTGATCGGAAAGTTTCGTGAGACCGCTGCGCAGCTGCAAACAATGGAAGCGGATCATGAGCAATTGAAGTCTAGCGTCGCCACGCGCGAGCGTGAGTACAAGACCTGTGTGGATCGCAATGCGGGTTTGTATTTTCTGAACGATGAGATTTTACACCGACTTGAAGATCGAAGCTGGTGGGACAAAACATCAGAGCGCGAACCATTTACTCGCATTGCAAGGACTCGTCTGGAGAATCTGGTCGACGAGTATCGCGACCGTGTTGAGGAGTTGCGTGTGACACGCAAGACGGTAGCAGCCCGCTAAACCTGCCACGACTAAAATAAGAGAACGCATGTCAGAAGCCATTTCATCCGAGGTGAAGGATAACGGTGCGGTAGCGTCATTGCTTAGCAAGCGCGCCTTGCAGCGCCTGGCAGAAATGCAGCATACCTTGACAGCCGAGATGCGCGCGTTGACGGAACAGCATTCGCGTTTCATTGGTGCCTTGATGGCCTGCGATCTGGCGACGCAACAAGCGATGATGATGGAGTATCGCGAACAACTGCACACCGTTCACACCATTATCGCCAAGCTGCGCATGTTGCTGGAACGGTTCAGTGATGAGCGGGATAGTTGAGGGCTGTATGACATGCGTCATGCAGCCGGATGACTTGTGTAGTGGAAAGTCATGGACAGCA
>DATAHE010000272.1:0-4691 GCA_036263355.1 Steroidobacteraceae bacterium
GACATGCGAAATACGCTATGGATAAGCTCTATTGAGCACTAACTGTATATGTGCACTTGGTCACCGGCATTAAGGAATTGATGCCGGTAACCCAGAAAGTTTAAGACGAAAGATGTTGCCAGTGAAGCGATGACGCGAGGAGGTTGCTTCAAGTGCTCACATGGTCGAGATCAGCGACTTGTGATGTCCCTCGTCGATCACCATCAATTCCTTTGTTGATTCTCCTATCATCGTTAACGATGGATATATCTGCAGATTTATCCAACGCGTACCACGCCACTTTATCGCGGCCACTGGTCTTGGCTTCATACATGGCTTGATCGGCAGCGGCGACCAGTTGTTTGGGCGTGGCATTTGCAGAAGGAATCATCACTGCTACGCCGACACTGATGGTGACATGCGGCGCCAATGGCGATGCAGGATGGTCAAACGCTTCCTTCACTACCGCACGCCGCAACCTTTCTGCGTGCACCATGGCTGCTTCTAATGTGAGCCCGGGTAGCAGCAACACAAATTCTTCGCCACCATATCGCGCAACCAGATCATTTTCTTCTACAGCAAACATTTCGCAGACCCGTGCCAGCCTGCGCAGGCATTCGTCGCCACGAAGATGTCCTGCAGTATCGTTAAGCGCCTTGAAGTAATCGGCATCGACCATCAACAGCGCCAGTGGTGCGCGGTCACGCATCTGTCGCGCCCACGCTTCGGTAAGACGCGCGTCGAACAGGCGACGATTGGCAATACCTGTGAGCGGATCGCGCATCGATAGCTGTTCCAGCTTTTTGTTGGCTTCGGTCAGCTCATCGGCCATGCGCGCGAAGTGGATGGCACCTGCTATCAGGTCAGCGACGGCGTCGAATACGGCACACGATTCTTCATCAAAGAAATCGGTGCGTGCGCTTTCAAGATTGAGCACGCCATGCAGACGATTGCCGTGTCGAACCGGAACCATGTACTCGGAACGTGAAATGGCATTGCCCGGCACGTAATCGGGATCGGTGGCGGTATCACGAACCAGATGTGATCGTCCCAATCGGGCACAACGACCAATGGCTCCCACCGTGGTTGGCCACTTGCCCGTCAAGGCCAGTGGCGATTGGGTAAATTCACCGGCGTACACTTCGTGGGTAAATTCGGTGTTGTCATCATTCAGCAGTAACACACTGGCAATAGCGACGGGCAGCTCTTGCACGAGACAATTGCAGATACCTTTCATGATTGAATCAACACTCGCTTCCTGTAGTGCTTCACGCGAAATACGGATCAGAATGCGAGTCAGCGTGACCTGGCGCGCAGACGCATCCTGCTCGCTCCAAGGAACGAGGATGGATTCGACCTGATGATCATTCAGTGTCGGATTGGATGCGGTCTTATCAGGCATACCCGTAGTCTAACCCGGTTGATGCCGGTTTTGACGCGGTAATTAGGCGTCGTTGATGCGCATTTGTGGGGCGGACCGCCCGAATATGTTCGGTTGCAGTGCGGAAAGGTCACGTTTTTCAGCTGACAACCACCTTAATTGACGGCCTACTGCAAATCTCCCCACAGCGCCTGCATCACTGATAGCGCAACGACTGAGGCAGTCTCTGTTCTCAATATGCGTGGTCCTAATCGAACCGGTGTAAAGCCGGTTGTGACGGCGCGTTGCAATTCATCATCATCCAGACCGCCTTCAGGGCCTATCAATAACTCAACATCCTTTAATGGCCGCGGTTGATTAGTCAGTGTGATCGTGGCTTCGGGATCAAGCACCAGTCTTAGATTGTCAGCGTTGCTTTTGGCAAAGTAGTCGTGCAATCGGACCGGTGCATGCACAACAGGAATCACGCGACGGCCACTTTGTTCGCAGGCACTGACGACAATGGCCTGCCAGTGTTCTAATTTTTTATTTGCCTGGCGGTCATCCAGTCGCACTACGCTGCGCGAAGTAATTACAGGTGCAATCGCATGCACGCCAAGCTCGGTCGCTTTCTGCAAGGTCCAGTCCATGCGCTCTGCACGCGACACACCTTGTACCAGTGTGATCTGCAACGGTGATTCAGTATCGCCACGAATGGCTTCTTCAATACGGATAGTGACTTGCTTGCTGTCAAGCGTCAGGATTTCTGCATAGTGCTCGTTGCCAATGCCATCGAACACAATTACCAGTGCGCCAGCACGCATGCGCAACACTTTGGTCAGATGATAGGCAACGCTATCAGGCAGCGTGACTTTACTGCCTTGCACCAGCGGTGGTGGAACGTGAACACGGGCTACTCGCATGTGGCTAGCTCAATTCCTTGCATGGCTGTGGTAACCATCAAGTCGATGTCATCGGCGGTGATGACGTATGGTGGCATAAAGTACACCACGTTGCTGATGGGCCGCAACAGAATGCCGTGCTCAATACCATGACGATAAATACGTAGGCCACGGCGTTCCTGCCAGTCATACATTTCACCCGTCTTTTTGTTTTTTACAAACTCAATCGCGCAGATCATGCCATGCTGGCGAACATCAATTACGTGCGGATGGTCAATCAATGATTGCGTGCGAACACGCATGTGTTCACTTAAAACACCATTGCGTTCAATCACCGGTTCACTTTTGAAAATATCCAGTGTCGCCAACGCCGCTGTACAAGCGAGTGGATTGCCGGTGTAACTATGCGAGTGTAGGAAGGCGCGCAGGCTTTTATACTCATCATAAAAGGCTTGATACACCGTCTCCGTGGTGAGCACGGCAGACAATGGCAGAAAGCCGCCGGTCAATCCCTTTGATAAACACATGAAATCTGGTCGAATGCTGGCTTGTTCGCAGGCAAACAAGGTGCCGGTGCGACCAAAGCCCACCGCAATCTCATCGGCAATTAGATGCACGCCAAATTCATCGCATGCTTTTCTTAACAAGGACAGATACACCGGATGATACATGCGCATGTTGCCAGCGCATTGCACCAGTGGTTCAACAATCACTGCACAGACTTCATGTGCATGTTGTTGCAGCAGTGCACGCATCGGTTCGATCATGCGAGAGGAGTACGCTTCCCAGCTTTCACCTTTCTCGCGATGAAAACAATCCGGCGATGGAGCAGTGATCACGTCCATCAACAGAGGTTGGTAGATCTGTTTGTACAACTCGACATTGCCAAGTGCGAGAGCGCCCAGCGTTTCTCCGTGATAGCTGTTGGCTAAAGTAATGAAGCGTCGCTTGCTTGACTTGCCCTGGTTCTGCCAGAAGTGGAAGCTCATCTTGGCGGCGATCTCAATCGCGGCTGAGCCATTCTCGGCAAAGAAGCAACGTGTTAATCCTTGTGGCGCGATAGCACATAGCTCTTCCGCCAGTTTGATCGCCGGTTCATGTGTAAAGCCTGCGAGCATCACATGCTCCAGCTTATCCAGTTGTTGCTTGATGGCACCTGCTATGCGTGGATTGGCATGTCCAAACAGATTGGTCCACCACGAGCTGATGCTGTCCAGATAACGCTTGCCGTTAAAGTCTTCCAGCCACACGCCATCACCGCGACGGATCGGGATCATCGGCATGGCCTGATTATTTTCTTCGTGATCGCGCATTTGCGTGCAGGGATGCCACACATGCGCAAGGTCGCGTTCGACGAGTTGGGCTTGAAAAGAATTGCTCATTGAATTACGGAAGCGTTTGATCGGCGCGAATTATGGCATGATTGGGCAATGACTGACCGCACCGAATTTGACATTGGCGAACATGACGTCGGCTATGACATTGATAGGGCAACCGGCTTGCTGCTTTCAGCACGGCAGGTGGTTTCGCCGAATGTTGATGAACGCCCCGATGGCGTGCAAGCGACACTGATTATTGTTCACGGCATCAGTTTGCCACCCGGTGAATATGGTGGTCCTTGGATTGATCTGCTGTTTACCAATCAGCTGCCCGCTGGCGAGCATCCCTATTTCAAACAGATCGAAGGATTGAAGGTGTCATCGCACCTGCTGATCCGTCGCGATGGCGAACTGGTGCAATACGTGCCGTTTCATCGTCGCGCCTGGCATGCCGGTGCGTCGAATTATCAAGGTCGCGAGCGTTGCAATGATTTTTCCATCGGCATTGAACTGGAAGGCATGGATGATGAGGCGTACGAAGCAGCGCAATACCAGCAGCTCAGTAAAGTCATTCTGAGTTTGTGCAAACATTATCCGTCGCTATCCACACAACATGTGGTTGGGCATAGCGATGTGGCGCCGGGCCGCAAGAGTGATCCTGGTGAAGCATTTGACTGGCAACGTTTGCGCGCAATGATCAAGGCATGGCAATGTTGATTTCAACTCAACATTCAACCGGCGTTATCTTGCTAACGTCCGCCAGCATCGTTTCGTTGTCATGAGGGGTGGCTGGTGAAAGCGGGCAAGTACATTGTTCAAATACTTTGTTTGATGACGTTGTTGACGGCATGTGGCTCTTCATCGAGTTCTCATATTGAATCACAGACCGTTACGCACCATCGCATTGTTGCACTAGCGCCCAATCTCACTGAGCTGGTCTATGCCGCTGGGGCAGGGCGGTATCTTGTCGGCGTGGTTGAATACTCTGATTATCCCGAAGCGGCCAAGTCCATTCCACGTGTGGGTGACGCATTACGAGTAGACATGGAACGATTGCTGTCATTGAAGCCCGATCTGATTCTGGTGTGGCCATCGGGTACACCGCCTTCCGTGCTCGATCAAGTACGCTCA
>DATAHE010000273.1:0-7061 GCA_036263355.1 Steroidobacteraceae bacterium
TTTCCGCCATATTCGCAGTAACTATCAAAAGGCTTATCTGGTATTCAAATCGTTACTGTCTTGCTCTGCATGTATGCACGCCAGCCACCGTAGCCTGACATCGTATCAATTCTTCTCTGCACGTTCACGCGGCCTTAAGCACCTGCTTAATAGGTTTAATCGGCGCGGGCGTGAGTGGAATGTCATAGTCCATCTTGTCCGCATAACCGCCCACGCCACAGAAGTCGGTGTGCATATCGATAATAATAAATGTGGTGTTCTGCGCCGTGAACTTGCCATCAAACGACCACGCATAGGGATCGCCCCTTACCTTTTCGAACACACAGCGCAGACACGGAGTTATATGAACTGTGAATGAGCAGGAGCATCTGTGCGGATGCACTTTGACGATCAAGTGCCCAACTACTTTAACGAGTGGTTGCTACATCCAACCCGCATTGCGACTCGCGCACTAGAAACGCCAATCAAAACCGACGATGGGTATCCAGCCAGTCCAGGCTTTTTGTTTTACGTAGATGGTTGGCCGATTCATATCGCTGTCATTTACCCGGATCGTGCGACAACAGTCATTGGCCTGATCAAAGGCATTACGCAGTTCAAAAAAGAAATCAAGCGATGTGCCGTGCATGGGCAGGCTGTAATCCGCGCGGACATCCAGCGAGGAATAGTCTTCAAAGCGTTGCGAATTACGCGCTGCCAGCAGTGCAATCTCACCGCGACTGGTTTGCTGAATCTTCAACGGTGTGAAGGGCCATCCGCTGTGCCATGAATAATTCGCAGAATATTTCCAGCGCGCTGCCGACCAGTTTACGCCTGCATTGAATGCATGCGGCTGATCCCAGCTGCGGGGAATGTCTATACCTCTTATGCGATCACGCGCCTCGGAGTAGGTGTAGTTTGCCCACCAGTTGAAAGCACCGTCATTGAGGGAAGCCACCGAGACTTCCACACCACGCATTGACGATTGCTGTGGTGCGATCAATGATCGATCCACTCTGAGTTCCGGCACCAGCGTGATGATGTCGAGTACGTTCTCGCTGTATGGACGAACGTTTTCATTATGCTTTGAGTACGTTTCGATGCGTAATCTTAGTGTGTCGGCGAATAGATGATCAAACCCCAGTGCGAACTGCTCTGATACTTCGGGTGAACGTGCTGCCAGCAACACCGTGCTGATATCCAGATTGCTTGCTGAACGCGCTTGTACATAGCGTCCTACACTGAAATGAAAGATGTTCTTCGCGCTGGCTTCATACTGCAAATGAATGCGTGGGCTGGTCGTTTTGCCATGATCGATATAGTCATAGTCATCCCAGCGTAGCCCCGCTTCTGCCGTCAACTTCCCAAGTACCTTGCGCGCTGAAACATACGCGCTGTAGAGATTGCCTTGTGGATTGCCGGCTGACCGTCGGCTGAAACTGGGTGGCAGGCCAAAGGTCATCGACAGTGGCGCAAGAAAATTGGCTTGACTTGTGTAGCTGTATTGCAGGCTGCTCCGGTCTGCTCGCGCACCCCACTGAATGCTGGCCGTATTCAGCGAGTAGTTCCAGTCAGTCACCATGCTGGTGACCAGCGTGTTCCTTGTTCTGGAAAGCACACCGTTACTGATGCCGACGACGTTGATTTGACCATTGCGCTCTGCGCGCAGATCCGCTTGCGACACCTGCAAGCGACTCGACAATGAATCAGTCCATGGGTGCTCGATGCGTGCCCACCAGTAGGTGTCATGAAAATATCCGCTGGCTTGTTCCGATGCAGAAGGCATGGACAGCTTGAGGTAGTCGTTCAGTCGCAGCAGGCCAATGGTGATTTTTGTACCGCCGAACTCGTAAGCCATGCGACCGACGAAATCCTCGAAGTTTGGATCCCCGATCTTGTGTCTCAGGTGATGCAATACTTCCGGAATGCTGCTACGTCGATAGCCGATAAGCCAGTCGCCACGCTGATCGTTAAACGAACCGATTGATAGCGCTCGCGAATACAAGAGACCCGTGCCGATTACATTTTCCTGCTCGCCATGACGTGGCTCGATATCGATGAGTCCGGCAGTATGATTGCCGTACCGAACTGGATATCCGCCACCAAAAAAATTAAGTGACCTGATCGCTTCAGGATCAAGCACACCAAATAGTCCCTGGAAATCTTTCAGGTGCACGGGCTCGTAGAGTTCCACGCCATCAAACTGAATCAGCGTTTCATCTTCATTGCCGCCGCGAACATGCGTTAACGTTGATACTGCACTGCTTGCCGTGCCCGCAAAGTTATGTACCGCATGAAGTGCGTCCTGTGATGCGCCCGCCGTGGACTCCATAGCCCTGCCAGACGATGTTTCATTGCGAGTTCGATCTGGACGTGCAAAACGATAGACGCTGCCATAGATCGTGATCTCGTCTTCCGTCAGCGCATTTAACGAAGGAGCTAATTGATGAGTCACTTCTTCATGGGTAGACCGCACCACTGCAAATCCACTGGTGCCATTGCCGAGTGGCTGCGCCTCCAGACCAAACGGCTTGAGTACTTCTTGCAGCCTGCGCTCCAACAATCGCGACACAGGTTCTGTTGTCACTTTTAAATCAGGCGCTACCAGCTGACTGCTGTAGATAATCGTCAGGCCATTACCGCGAAGCTCTTCAATAATATCGACAAGGCTTCGACCCGCCCACGGCGTGGCGAATGCGAGTTGCGGCAAGCACAACGAGCCCGCCAGTAACAGCAGCACCGCCATCGCATATCTGAGATTTGATAAAAGGCGTCGCCGGGACTGCAGGCTCAAAGCTCGATCCTTGTTATGGTTTTTGTTCACAAGCCTGCGTATTTACAAGAAATTCGTCGCGCTATTGTCCAGCGCTTCAATGGGCAAGTCTAGGTGCCCACTACATATTACTGAAGGCAGTAATCCAATTCTTTAAAAAAACATTCATCGTTGGCGATTGATTTTTCCGTCAAATGCCGTCTCACAGCCTGAGTTACTCCAAAAAAGACAGAAAACGGCATGCATGCACAGTTTGATTTGCGAACAATGCGATTGGGACGCGAGGGACAACGCTGGTTATGGGGTTTGTCACTGGCCATCGTGGTGGTTTATGGCTTGTTATTCCTGCTGTTCCTGAATCGAATCGGACCGCAAGATCACGATCAGTTTCTGGTATTTCATTCGCTGCAATACTGGAACACAAAACTATTTGGAACCGGCAAGCAATGGTCGCCGGTGATGTGTTCCGGGCTGTCACTGGCAGGCGAGCCACAAGTGCCTTTCATGTCGCTAAGTATGTTGCTGACCTACCTGCTGGGACCCCTGCTTGGACTAAAGCTGGCAACCATACTGTACTTTGTGGCGGGCTGGATCGGCGCTTTTCAGTACGCAGGCTTATGGCTGAAGCAGTTGGGACAACGCGTACTCGCTGCGTCGTTATTTATAGGCAACGGCTTTTTCATCTGTCGCGTTGGCTTTGGGCACGTCGACTTTATCCCGTTTCTGTTGTTGCCGATGTTGCTATGGTTGCTGCATTCCAGCTTGACCTCGTGCGATGGAACTGACACCACACAAGGAATACTGCGCTGGCTCGTCACGATCCTGTTGATGGCTGCTTGTCTTGCGCTAGCCATTGATGGCTCACCGGTTGCGATTATTCATCTTTGTTTCTGGGTGGGACTTTATGCACTGGTGTTGTCTTGTACAGAGCGGTCTTTCAAACCAGTGGCAATGTTTTGTGGTGCAGTCGTCATCGCTGCAATGCTGGACGCAGGCTACTTGTGGCCAATGCTGGAAGCTCAGGCGCAATTTTCGAGAACAACTGAAGATCAATTCACCAGCGTCTTGTCACTGATATGGTTTGCCTTATTGCCCGTGCGCGGCAAGTTGCTTCCAGCCAATGGCAATGGCCACGAGTTGAGCGTGTTTATTGGTCCGGTGATTGGTTATCTTTTGTGGCGTTATCGTGGATGGCTTAACGTTCAAATGCCGCGATCAATGAAGTGGTCGTTGTTGATCGTCAGTGTTGTATCGATTGTGCTGGGAATGGGAAGTCTGAAGCCATTGCATGTTCCGGTGTGGTTAAGCCCGTTTGATATGTTACGACCGTTGCCGGGTTTCAGATCGCTAGGAGTGACCGGTCGGTATTGGGGCTTTCTCGCCCTGCCACTGAGCTTGATGGGTGCGGCGGTGCTATGGCGTTTTGTCAATGAGTTTCAGAACACTGTCAGCAAGTGGCGCATCGCATTGATCACAGTACTGATCCTGCAAGTAGGATTTCAAGCGGAGACCTTCCTTTCGCAGTGGTGGGACTCCGCAAGATATGAAGCCGTTTCATTGCAACAATCTTTTCAGGGAAAGTTCGAAGACATCAACTATGTGCTTGCTTCTAACGGACATCTACAGGGTGAACTGATATCGCCAACACAGGGAGTGCTTAACTGCTACGACATGGACGATTTTGTTCGTGCCGATGTCACACCAGGCGCGCCACTGATCAAACAAGCAATTAGTGATTCTTTGTCATCGACTGCAACACCGCTGGCAGCCAAATTTGCCAGCTGGAATCAGATCCATCTCGAAATGGATAATGCAACGCAACCGTTGCTGCGTGATGCCGTATTGCGCATCAATGGCCGCACCGATAAACATATTAATGTCGTGTTCAATCAGGCATTTAATCCATATTGGCATGCCGACGGCTGTGATGTTCTGCAAAGTGAGACGGGAAATCTGACACTGGATTGCCCTGCTGAGCGTTTGCGCAGCGCACCAGTTGAGGTTCTATTCTTCAACAAATTAAGTGCCGTGGCTGCTGATGTATCGAGCAGCGCATGGAAACTATGGTCGTTGTGTTATATATCAGCGCTGTGCATCTGGCTGTTGCTGAACGGCAGCTATGTCCGCAAACCCGTAGCAGGAGTAATTGAACATCCTGCGGCACAGCTACAGCGATTGATGGCCAATGTATCGTCCAGCGAATCTAAAGAGCACCCTTGAAGAAATCAGCTGACATCGTGAACTCGAGCTTTGATGATCGACGACTGGTTGATCGTCTGCTGCGCGGCGACGAGGCTGCGTTCAATGATTTCTTTGCACAATACTTCAGTCGGCTGTTTCGCTTTGCCCGCACCCGTTTGCAGGACGAAGATACCGCACGCGATGTGGTGCAGGAAACGCTATGTCGGGCACTGAGAAACTTGCGTAATTTTCGTGGTGAGGCGACGTTGTTCACCTGGTTGTGCCAAATCTGTCGCTCTCAGTTGAGTGACTATTTCGAGCGTCATCGCGGCGAAATAAAGTATGTGATACCGGTTGAAGATGATCCGGCCGTTCGCGCCGCGATTGAATCGATTGTTGCACCAGATGCCGACCCTGCTCAACTGGCTCATCGCAGCGAAATCATGCGTCTGGTACAAGTCGCGCTGGATCAACTACCCATTCGCTATAGCGATGCGCTGGAATGGAAATACATTGAAGGCATTTCTGTTGAAGAGATCGCGCAGCGATTAAAAATTGAACATGGTGCAGCACAGTCGGTACTGCAACGCGCAAGACTGGCATTTAAGGATTTATTCGAAGAGTTATACGGTGCGACCAATGCTTTACAGTTACTGGAAGCTGATTCCACCAGACCGAGGTGAGATATGAGCAATGAAAAAGATCCTCTGGCGACGTTGATCTCCCAGGCTGGTGCACGCCAGCGTCCTTCAGATGCGATGGAAGCAAGTGTGCGAGCTGTCGCTTATGAAGCATGGCAGCAATCGCTGCGACATGAGCGCAGACAACGCGTAATGTGGTTAAGCTCGGCTGCAGCGATTGTCATTGCGATGGTGGGCGCCTGGTACGTTGCCTCGCGCGTGAACTCGCCCTCGCCGGTACTGGTCGCCACGCTGGTACAAGCGAAAGGCCATGTAAATGTGGCGCGACCTAATAATGACAGTCATGATTCTATTTCCGCGTCCAGGATTTATACAGGAGAAGAGATCAATACCGGCGATGGAACGGCACTATTATCGCTTAATGGCAAAGCCAACATTCGTTTGGCTAGACACACACGATTACGCTGGCAATCAGCCAGCAAGATTATGCTTGCGAGCGGCAAGATATATGTCGACAGCGGAGCTCAGTTCATACCCCTATCAATTAACACGACGCTTGGGACCGTCACTCATCTGGGCACACGTTATCAAGTGGTTAGCAGTACGGATAATTTGGACGTTAGTGTCCGAGACGGAATGGTTATAATCGTGACGCCGCGCTCCGAGCTTCAACTACAGTCGCGACAAGCAGTGAGCGTCACTGCCAGTGGTGGCGTCACTCATCACGATATAGACTCGCATGGCGCACAGTGGGAATGGGCAGATAATCTGGCGCCGCAGTTCCAGTTCGACAACCACAATCTGGCGGAATTTCTTGAGTGGGTTGCCCACGAAACAGGGCACTCGCTGCAATACAATGACGCAATAACTCGCACGACGGCAACACAAACCATGTTGCATGTTCAGGGTATGACCGAATCTGTAACGCCAATGGCTGCGCTATCGATGGTTTTACCTACAACGGATTTTGATGTACATTTTTCGGACGGGCAGCTCATTGTCAACAAACTTAATCCGAACGCGGCGCGTCATGATCATTAAAGCCGACACCGTATGAACATCAATGACTATCTTATCGATCAGAGCGGCAAGGATTGGGGTGTGTTGCTTCAGGGCTGGATGCCGCCACTAACAGCTGACTTCACTCTCTGGCTGGTCAACCGACTGGGCGAATTGATTATTTCCACACCTGATGGTTCGATTCACTGGCTTGATGCAGGAGCAAACAAACTGCATCAACTGGCAACCAGTCGCGAGCAGTTCGCACAGTTGCTTGACCACGGGAACAATGCCGATAAATGGCTACGGATCTCTCTCATCGATGCTTGCCGCCAGACGGGAATGACACTGGCATCTGATGAGTGCTACGGATTCAAGATACCACCGATATTGCAAGGTCAGTATGAAGTAACCAATCTGCAACCGACCAAGCTAGCCGCACATTACTCACTGTTGGTACATCTTGGCAAGCAAGAAGAAATCTATTG
>DATAHE010000274.1:0-3931 GCA_036263355.1 Steroidobacteraceae bacterium
CGCTGTACTCCAGCTTGCTCTGCTGCACCGATTCGACCGTTCATCGCTGCGCGAGCTTCGCGACGATCCACATGAGCCTGTCCACGTTCCAGATTACCGATTTCGTAATTATTCAATGTTCCGCTTTCCGCGCCTTGTTGAATGCGTTGCTGTTGATTGACGTTGCGCTGAACGTCCGTCTGCATTCTATGAGATGAAGCTGAATCGGGATTGCCCGTTTGTGCGTCATGCTTCTGGCGGGCGATATCGCGACTGACGCGATTCTGTCGTGCTGTTAGACGACGTTGTTCTGCATTGGAGATGCTGCCATCGCGAAGATCACGTTTCTCAGTACGCTCAACACGTGATTGTTCGCGCTCCAGTTTTCCAGCTTCACGAGTGGTGAGTTCGCCGGACTGCAAACCCTGTTCAATGCGTTGCTGTTGATTGACATTGCGTTGTACGTCGTTAGCGACGCGGTCATCTGCCGCCATGGCAGTAGTGGTGACAAGTGTGACCAGTAATGCTGCAGTGATTTGAAAGTTCATAATGTCTCCAGTGATGGCCGTTGTTTGGCTGGCCTTGTTGGAGAGAACGCACGGGGCTGCATCGCGTTGACAGCGACGTGAACACCTTCACCACCGCTTACATAAAGTATTGGAAATCCAGACCGCATGATGCAGTGGGTACCAATGTCCGTGTGTCGTCTACGTAGCAGGGATGCGCAGGCGTTATCTTTCAACGATGGAAAGATATTTCCGAATCACGTACTCGACACCGTGCTCAATGCATTCGACAACAAACGCATGACCTATGGATACTTCCAGTATGTTGTTGATGGTCAGGAAAGGTCCAAGATTGTCCAGATTCAAGTCATGTCCTGCATTAACTCCGAGGCCTGATTGCTGGGCGGTTTGAGCAGCAGCGGCAAATTTGTCGAGTATGTTCTGTTGATCTGCAGTGCTATAGCTAAGTGCATACGGTTCGGTATAAAGCTCAATGCGATCTGCGCCTATTGTCTTGGCGACAGGGATATCCACACTGTCAAAATCCATAAACAAACTCACTCGAACGCCAGCCGATTTGAGTTCACGAATTGCCATGCGTAATTGATCTTGCTGACCTTGTAGCGACCAGCCATGATCCGAAGTCAATTGCCCCGGTGCATCTGGAACTAGCGTACATTGCGTGGGACGAGTATGAATCACGGCATCCAGAAACTCACGCGATGGGAAGCCTTCAATATTCAACTCTTTGTTATGCCGGCGACAGATGTCGCGAAGAAGCTGGATGTCATCAAAGCGCGCATGCCGTTGATCAGGTCGTGGATGCAGTGTGATGCCATGTGCGCCGAGTGAGAGACATCTTTCTGCAAATGCATACACGTCAGGATAGTTGCGGCCGCGCGAATTGCGTAGCAGGGCAATCTTGTTCACATTGATGGAAAGATGTGTCATGGGTTCGGCAGTTGATCTATAACAACTGCAACTTTGCCAGATAGTCGTTCTCATCGGGCTGGCGACCGCTGCGTTGTGCATTCCATAGCGCTTCGGCCAGACATTCAATCATGCGATGTTCGACATCATGTGGTTGGTCTTTTAGCAGCAAGCGTTGATGCTGCGTCCGTATTCCCATCGGGCGATCGGTGTTGATCTGTTCGCGAATCGCAAGATGCAGGCCCATGTGCAGGAAAGGATTCGTCGCGCCTTGTTCGGGCGTCCAGTCCTTATCGAGAATTTTTTCAGCGTCGTCAAAAAGACTCTGATACTCAGGATGCAACGCAATGACATCGGCGATTTGCGCTTCCAGTGGGGAGAGCGGCAATTTGTTCCGATGCTTGTGCCATGCATCGACGTACATCTGGCGTAGTTGATCGCGATTCTGATTGGCGAAGATCGGCATGACTATTTTTTCCTCGCCGCTTTCTTGACTGGAGTTGCCTTCGTCTCAGGCCTGGTCTTATGTTTGTATGTACATAAATCCACAATCACACATTGCGGACAGTCCGGCTTACGTGCCTTGCAGACGTATCGACCGTGAAGAATTAACCAATGGTGAGCGTCATGCTTGAATTGATCCGGCACTACTTTAAGCAGCTTGTGTTCAACTTGCTCCACATTCTTGCCGGGAGCGAGGCCTGTACGATTTGCAACCCGGAATATGTGTGTATCAACCGCAATAGTAGGTTCACCGAAAGCCGTATTTAAAATTACGTTTGCGGTCTTTCTGCCGACCCCGGGCAATGCTTCCAGTGCTTCGCGGGTTTTAGGTACTTCGCCGTGATGTTCTTCAATCAGCATCTTGCATGTGGCAATGATGTTCTTCGCCTTGGCATTAAACAAACCAATGGTGCGAATGTATCTGGATAATCCATCAACACCCAATGCATGAATTGCTTGTGGCGTATTAGCAATCTTGAACAACGTGCGTGTCGCAATATTAACGCCCCTGTCTGTTGCCTGCGCGGAGAGAATGACGGCGACAAGCAGCTCAAAGGGCGATTGATACAGTAGCTCGGTAGTCGGTTTTGGATTGAGTTCCTTCAGTCGGGAAAACAATTCAACAACTTTATCTTTTTGCATGATCGGTCGGGTGCGTCAGCAAGCTATATACGATGTATTATTAGTCCGCGCTATTAGCTTCTGTTGGCATTTCATCAGCACTGCTTGAGCAACGAGGAGCAGTGCCGATGTTGTCTGACTACTTCACGTTCATGCCGGGTTCTGCACCACTGTCCGGCGAGAGAATGAATATCTCTTTACCACCTGGACCTGCTGCCAGCACCATTCCTTCGGAAACACCAAAGCGCATCTTGCGCGGCTTGAGATTGGCGAAGACCAGCGTCAAACGGCCAATCAATGCTGATGGTTCGTAAGCGGAACGAATGCCTGCAAAAATAGTGCGGTGTTTCGTTTCGCCCAGATCGACCGTCAGCTTCAATAACTTGTCCGCACCGTCTACAAGCTCGGCATTGATGATCTTCGCAATACGCAAATCAAGCTTGGCAAAATCCTCAACGGTTACTTCGTCTGATTTGGCGTCTGTCGTTGCAGTTTCGACTGGAGCCGTGGTTTCCTTGGGTTTATTTGCTTCCAGCATGCGTGCGATAGCCGCTGCGTCGATGCGAGTGGCGAGAGGTTCATAAGCGTTGATCTTTACCGCAAGTAATGGACGCTGCATGTCATCCCAGTCCAGCACCTGTCCGCCAAGGAATTGCTCCGCTTGTGCAGCCATGCGCGGTAACACTGGCTTCAAATAGATAATCAAGGCGCGGAACATGTTGATCGCCTGAGTACAAACCAGATGTACATCATTGGCCTTTTCAGGATCCTTGGCTAGCAGCCACGGCTTGTGCTGATCAATGTAGAAGTTGGCTTTATCAGTCAGTGCCATGATCTCGCGCATTGCGGCGGAGAAATCGCGATTCTCGTAAAGCTCGCCGATGGTTTGTGCCTTGTCAGTAAACTCTTCATACAGCGCTGCATCAGCTAATTTAATCGCTAGACGATTCTCAAAGCCACGTGCCAGGAAACCTGCACAACGACTGGCGATATTCACCAGCTTGCCGACGATATCGGAATTGATCTTGGCAACAAACTCATCGAGATTGAGATCAAGATCGTCCAGTCCTGAACCCAGTCGCGATGCATAAAAATATCGCAGCGGTTCAGTGGGCAAATGTTCACGCCATACTTTTGCAGTAATGAATGTGCCCCGTGACTTCGACATCTTTTCGCCATTCACGGTCAGGAAGCCGTGTACATGAATCGTGCTTGGTGTGCGGAAACCAGCGCCGTGCAATACTGCGGGCCAGAACAAGGAGTGGAAATACAAAATATCCTTGCCGATGAAATGATACAGCTCGGTTTCACTGCCGGGCTTCCACCAGGACTCAAATCCCCAACCCTTGTTGCGACACAGGTTCAGGAAGCTGGCCATGTAACCCACCGGT
>DATAHE010000275.1:0-15957 GCA_036263355.1 Steroidobacteraceae bacterium
CGGCGTACTGCTGCGTGGCACCAAGCGTGAAGACGTGGAACGCGGCCAAGTGCTGTGCAAACCCGGCTCCATCAAGCCACACACCAAGTTCGAAGCCGAAGTGTACGTATTGACCAAGGAAGAAGGCGGTCGTCATACCCCATTCTTCAAAGGCTATCGTCCGCAGTTCTACTTCCGTACCACGGACGTGACCGGTGCGTGCGAACTGCCTGAAGGCGTAGAAATGGTAATGCCTGGCGACAACATCAAGATGGTGGTTGAGCTGATCAACCCCATTGCGATGGAAGATGGTTTGCGCTTCGCGATTCGCGAAGGCGGCAAGACCGTCGGCGCAGGCGTCGTTGCGAAAATTATTAAGTGATTTGTTTGAAATGATGAGTTGCGGAGCTTGAGAGCAAGCTCCGCAATTTTAACCAGCAACGACAAAACGATTAGGCCAGTAGCTCAATTGGCAGAGCGGCGGTCTCCAAAACCGCAGGTTGGGGGTTCGATTCCCTCCTGGCCTGCCAACATAAGTGGCTCAAGGCATAGACAATGACCGAACAAGTGCAGGCAACCCCGGAAAGCGGTAACGCAGTCATGCTGTCAGTAGCAGCAGTGATTGTTGTTGCTGGTTTCGTTGGGTTCTACTACCTCGATCAGCAGCCTATCTGGGTACGCTGGCTGTTGGTGTTGGCTACTTTGGTTGGCGGGGCGTTCGTCGCATCCAAGTCTGCACTAGGCAGGGATGTGATGCAGTTTATTCAAGGTGCCCGTATCGAACTGCGCAAGGTGGTGTGGCCCACCCGCAAAGATACGACCAATGTAACTATTGTTGTTTTCGTTGCTGTCGTGATTCTGGGTTTGTTTTTCTGGGGTTTGGATATGTTGCTTGCGATGTTAACCAAGTGGTTAACGACAAGGAGTGCATAACATGGCGTTGCGATGGTACGTAGTCCATGCCTATTCAAACTTCGAGCACCGCGTTGCTGAAGCTTTGCAAGAGCGCATCAAATTGCACGGACTCGCTGACAAGTTTGGCGAAATACTAGTGCCCACTGAAGAAGTGGTGGAGATGCGTGATGGTCACAAGCGCAAGAGTGATCGCAAATTCTTCCCCGGCTATGTGCTGGTGCAAATGGAAATGGATGAAGATACATGGCATTTGGTGAAAGAAGTGCCGAAGGTACTGGGCTTTATCGGTGGTACACCAGAAAAGCCGGCGCCGATTACGGATCGCGAAGCGAATGCCATTCTGCGTCGCGTTGAAGAGGGTGTGGACAAGCCTAAGCCCAAAGTGTTGTTTGAACCAGGTGAAGTGGTTCGCGTGACAGATGGTCCGTTTAATGACTTCAATGGCGTGGTTGAAAGCGTCAACTACGAAAAGAATCGCCTGCAAGTGGCAGTGCAGATTCTGGGTCGTTCAACACCGGTTGAACTGGAGTTCGGCCAAGTTGAAAAGGTTTGATCGAGACGGTTTGATCAAGAAAGTTTGATTTTATTCGTTGGTTAACCAACGAGGGTGCTGCAGCTTGAAGGATGCTGTGGTTTTTCAGTAAGGAAAATTGGGGAGCTTTCCAATTGGAAGGCGTTTGTACCCGCGGAGTAAATCATGGCCAAAAAAGTTACTGGCTATATCAAGCTGCAGATTCCTGCAGGTCAGGCGAACCCAAGTCCGCCTGTGGGTCCTGCATTGGGTCAGCAGGGCGTTAACATCATGGAATTCTGCAAAGCGTTTAATGCGCAGACGCAGAGTCTGGAAAAGGGCCTGCCCACGCCCGTTGTGATCACTGTTTATAACGATCGCAGCTTTACATTCATTCTGAAGACACCACCGGCCTCGGTGCTGATTTGCAAGGCAATTGGCATTCCAAAGGGCAGTGGTGCTCCTAACACCAATAAGGTCGGTCGTATCAACCGCAAGCAACTGGAAGATGTTGCCAAGATCAAGCAGCCCGATTTAACGGCAGCAGATCTGGAAGCGGCAGTACGTACCGTTGCGGGCACCGCCCGCAGCATGGGCGTTGATGTGGAGGGCCTCTAACATGGCAGCGGTATCCAAGCGCGTTAAAGCGTGGGATGGAAAGATCCAGCCCGGCAAGCAGTATCCAATCGACCAGGCATTGTCCCTGGTTCAGCAATTTGCCAGCGCGAAATTCAAGGAATCTATCGATGTGGCGGTGAACCTGGGGATCGACGCTTCGAAGTCCGATCAGCAAGTTCGCGGCTCCACTGTGATGCCTAACGGTATTGGTAAGACGGTTCGCGTTGCGGTGTTTACTTCCGGCAAGAATCAGGATGCCGCCAAAGCAGCAGGTGCTGACTTGGTTGGTATGGAAGATCTGGCTGAGAAAGTGAAAGCGGGCGAAATGAATTTCGATGTGGTGATTGCCAGCCCCGACGCGATGCGCGTTGTAGGTCAGCTGGGTCAGATCCTTGGTCCGCGTGGTTTGATGCCGAACCCGAAGGTTGGTACGGTTACCCCGGATGTTGCAGGCGCAGTCAAGAACGCGAAAGCTGGTCAGGTGCGTTATCGCGCTGACAAGGCTGGTGTGGTTCATTGCACCATCGGCAAGGCAGAATTCGAAGCCAACAAGCTGCAGGAAAATTTGCAGGCACTGCTGGCCGATCTGCAAAAGGTAAAACCTTCGACAGCAAAGGGTATTTACCTGAAGAAGCTGTCGTTGTCTTCAACCATGGGGCCCGGTGTGCCCGTGGATATATCGACCCTTGCTATTTAATGGCGCGCCCTTATTAAGAGGCGTTTGCTTGAGTGTTTTGTTGAGCTGATTTTTTGAATTGATGCAGGGCCGGTGAAGTTGGCAAATGCCATCAACCACCGGTTCATCATCGAAGACCGCAGGCAAGCGATGTGATGACGCAAGTTTGATCATTGCTTTTAATTGCTCCTCACGGAGTTGCCTGCGCAGATGGTGTTACCCGAGTCAGTGCTGAACTGGTGAAGGTCACACCAAGCATTGTGGAAGCTTGTGTTAATGAGCAACTGCAATGATGGGTGGATGCGGAAGGATTCGTGTTCGTGTTTGGTTGATCTTCAAGCCAGGAGGAATTCATGGCACTTAGATTTGAAGACAAGCAGGCGTTGGTCGCCGAAGTGCATGAGGTTGCTGCCAAGGCGCAATCGGTTGTTGCTGCGGAGTACCGCGGTTTAACCGTTGCAAAATTGACAGAGCTTCGCGCCAAGGCGAGAAACTCCGGTGTTTATCTGCGCGTCGTCAAGAACACCTTGGCCCGTCGCGCTGTTGCTGGCACTCAGTTTGAGTGCGTTGGCGATAGCCTGAAGGGACCGCTGGTATTGGCGTTCTCGAAAGATGATCCCGGTGCAGCTGCGCGCTTGGTCAAGGCTTTCGCAAAGGAAAACGACAAGCTCGTCACCACACTGGTGTCGCTGGGCGGGTCAGTACTTTCTGCGAAGGAACTCGACAAAGTGGCGGATCTGCCGACGCGCGATCAGGCTTTGGCAATGTTGTTGGGCACCATCAAGGCACCCATCACCAAGTTTGTGGCTACCCTTGCGGCGCCACATACCAAGCTGGTTCGCACCATCGCTGCTGTCCAAGACAAAAAGCAAGCTGCTGCATAAGTTCGTTACGAACGATTGCACTGGCGTGGGTAACTTAATTTATTTTTCTGGAGACTTATCATGGCTGCTTCGAAGGAAGACATCCTTAATGCAATTTCCAACATGACCATTCTCGAGATCGTTGATCTCGTGAAGATGATGGAAGACAAGTTCGGTGTAACTGCTGCTGCTCCTGTTGCAGTGGCTGCTGTTGCTGCTGGCGGCGCTGCCGCCCCTGCTGCAGAAGAGAAGACCGAATTCACCGTAACAATGACCGATTTCGGCGCTAACAAGGTTGGCGTGATCAAGGTCATTCGCGAAATCACTGGCCTGGGCTTGAAAGAAGCCAAGGATCTGGTTGAAGGCGTACCTTCTGCTGTTAAAGAAGGTGTGTCGAAGGCAGATGCCGACGGTATCAAGAAGAAACTGGAAGAAGCTGGCGCCAAGGCGGACATCAAGTAATCCGCATGGAGCAGGTTTCTGCTCAATGGGAATCGGCCATGAGTTTTTAACTCGTGGTCGTTTCCCTATTGGCGTTTAAGCAGATTTTTTTGTGCATCGTGAGATGTTGTTAGAGGTTTAGGCGGTTCGGTAGCGGCATTTGAAAACATCATTGTTCCGGTTTCATGACAACCGGTTGATGACGAATGATGTTGATGTTCGAGTGTGACTACCAAACCGTATTGTCGGTTACTAGAGGTGACCAAGATGACGTATTCGTTCACCGAGAAGAAGCGTATCCGCAAGGATTTCGGCAAGCAGCAGAGCATTCTGGAAGTGCCCTATTTGCTTGCGATTCAGCTCGATTCCTATCGGAAATTCCTGCAGGCAGAAGTGGCGGATAGCCGTCGCGAAGACATTGGATTACATGCGGCGTTCAAGTCCGTATTTCCGATTGTCAGCTATTCGGGTAACGCTTTGCTGGAGTACGTAAGCTTCCGTCTCGGCGACCCCGTGTTCGACGTTAAAGAATGCCAAGTGCGCGGCCTTACCTACGCAGCACCTTTGCGCGTCAAAGTGCGTCTGGTTGTATATGACAAAGAAGCGTCCACCGCATCGAAGAAAGTCGTAAAGGACATTCGCGAACAGGAAGTGTACCTGGGCGAAATGCCTTTGATGACGGATAACGGCACCTTTGTTGTTAACGGCACCGAACGCGTCATCGTGTCGCAGTTGCACCGTTCACCCGGCGTGTTCTTCGATCACGATCGTGGCAAGACTCACAGCTCGGGCAAGTTGTTGTTCTCCGCGCGTATCATTCCTTATCGTGGCTCATGGCTCGATTTTGAATTTGATCCGAAAGACTGCGTGTTCGCACGTATCGACCGTCGCCGCAAGTTGCCGGTGACCATCATTCTGCGTGCGTTGGGTTACAACGAAGAACAGATTCTTGATTTGTTCTTCGACAAGACTGTGTTCCACATTTCACCGAAGCTGGTGGAATTCGAACTGGTGCCCGCACGTCTGCGTGGTGAAACCGCTGCGTTCACGATTCGCGTTGGCGATGAAGTCATCGTCGAAGAAGGCCGTCGTATTACGGCGCGTCACGTTCGCACGCTGGAACAGAAAGGCATCAATCGTCTCGAAGTACCCAAGGACTATCTGGTCGGCAAGGTGCTTGCGCATGATGTATTCAATGCGGACACCGGCGAAATTCTCGCTAAAGCCAATGATGTGTTGACGCTGGTTTCTATCGACAAACTGGTTGAAGCAGGCGTCAGCGAAATTCGCGTGCTGTACACCAACGATCTTGATCGTGGACCATACATTTCTGACACATTGCGCATTGATCCATCACGCACCCGTCTGGAAGCGTTGGTGGAAATCTATCGCATGATGCGTCCCGGCGAGCCTCCTACCAAGGATGCTGCAGAAAATCTGTTCCAGAACCTGTTCTTCAATCAGGAACGTTATGACCTTTCTGCCGTAGGCCGCATGAAGTTCAACCGTCGCGTCAAGCGCAGCGGTGATACTGGTTCAGGCGTGTTGTACGACTCCGTGTATTTCTCCAAGCGTACCGACGACTTCTCGAAGAAGCTGTCTGCTGAGCTCGGCGAAACCTCGGACATCATTGATGTGATTCGCACGTTGTGTGACATCCGTAATGGCAACGGCAACGTAGATGACATCGATCATCTTGGTAACCGTCGCGTACGTTCTGTTGGTGAAATGGCAGAAAACGCTTTCCGTATCGGTCTGGTTCGTGTTGAACGTGCTGTGAAAGAGCGTTTGACGCTGGCTGAGTCCGAAGGCTTGATGCCGCAGGAAATGATCAACGCGAAGCCAGTGGCTGCTGCCGTGAAAGAGTTCTTTGGCTCTTCACAGCTGTCGCAGTTCATGGATCAAAACAATCCATTGTCCGAAGTCACTCATAAGCGCCGCGTCTCTGCATTGGGACCTGGTGGCTTGACGCGTGAACGCGCGGGCTTCGAAGTGCGCGACGTGCATCCGACGCATTACGGTCGTGTATGTCCCATCGAAACACCGGAAGGTCCAAACATCGGCTTGATCAACTCCTTGTCGGTGTATGCACGCACGAATAATTATGGGTTCCTTGAAACACCGTATCGCCGTGTGGCCGATGGTAAGGTGACAGATCAAATTGACTATCTGTCCGCCATTGAAGAAAGCCAGTTCGTGATCGCGCAAGCAAATGCACGACTGGATGAGAAGGGCGCGTTCATTGATGACCTGGTTTCATCGCGTCACTTGAATGAGTTCACCTTGTCTACGCGCGACAAGTTGCAGTACATGGACGTCAGTCCGAAACAGATCGTGTCGGTTGCTGCGTCGTTGATTCCGTTCCTGGAACACGATGATGCTAACCGCGCATTGATGGGTTCGAACATGCAACGTCAAGCAGTGCCAACACTGCGTTCCGAAGTGCCATTGGTTGGCACGGGAATGGAACGCGCTGTGGCGATTGACTCTGGTGTAACCGTAGTTGCACGTCGTGGTGGTGTGGTCGACTCTGTTGACGCAAGCCGTATCGTGGTTCGCGTGAATGATGCTGAAACTTCCGCAGGCGAAGCCGGTGTCGATATCTATTCACTGACCAAGTACACGCGCTCGAACCAGAACACCTGTATCAATCAGCGTCCGTTGGTGAATGCCGGTGATGCAATTGCACGCGGCGATGTGTTGGCTGATGGGCCTTCCACCGATCTGGGTGAGTTAGCACTGGGTCAGAACATGCTTGTGGCCTTCATGCCGTGGAATGGCTATAACTTCGAAGACTCGATTCTCGTGTCTGAACGCGTGGTGCAAGATGATCGCTTCACCACCATTCACATTGAAGAACTGAGCTGCGTGGCTCGTGACACCAAGCTGGGACCGGAAGAAATCACAGCCGATATTCCAAACGTCGGTGACACTGCGTTGGCAAAACTGGATGAAGCAGGTATTGCCTTCATCGGTGCTGAAGTAAAAGCAGGCGACATTCTGGTTGGTAAGGTAACGCCAAAGGGCGAAACTCAACTCACACCGGAAGAGAAGCTGTTGCGCGCCATCTTCGGTGAAAAAGCCAGTGACGTAAAAGACACTAGCTTGCGTGTACCACCCGGAATGGATGGTACGGTGATCGACGTGCGTGTGTTCACTCGTGATGGCGTGCAGAAAGATTCACGTGCATTGTCCATTGAGAAAACAGAACTCGATCAGGTCCGTAAAGATCTGCAAGATCAACGTCGTATTCTTGAGGAAGACTTGTTCCAGCGTGTGGAAAGCATGTTGTTGGGCAAGATTGCGGATGCGGGCCCGCAGCGAATTAAGCCGGGTACCAGCATTGATGCCGCGTATCTCGCCGAGATGCCGCGTGAGCAATGGCTGGAAATTCGTCTGAAGGACGATGCAGCGAATGCTGATCTCGAGGCTGCTGCTGAACGCTTGAAGCAACAACGTACTGAGTTTGAAAAGCGCTTTGAAGAAAAGCGCTTGAAGATCACAGCGGGCGATGATCTGGCACCGGGCGTGCTGAAGATGGTCAAGGTGTACCTCGCCGTGAAGCGCCGCATTCAACCTGGCGACAAAATGGCAGGACGGCATGGTAACAAGGGCGTGGTATCCACCATTGTTCCGGTCGAAGACATGCCTTACACCGAAGACGGTACGCCAGTGGACATCGTGTTGAATCCGCTCGGCGTGCCTTCACGTATGAATATTGGTCAGATTCTCGAAACGCATCTGGGCTGGGCTGCAAAAGGCATCGGTCTCAAGATTGGCCGCATGCTTGATGACCAGCGTACCGTGATGGAAGTGCGCAAGTTTATTGATGAGGTGTACAACCAGACCGGTGGACAGAAAGAAGACATCGCTTCTTTCAACGACACTGAGTTATTGGGGTTGGCCAGCAATTTACGTAAGGGCGTTCCAATGGCGACCCCGGTATTTGATGGCGCGGCTGAAGCTGAAATCAAACGCATGCTGCAGCTGGCCGATCTGCCGTTGTCGGGTCAAACCACATTGTTTGACGGACGTACTGGTGAGAAATTCGAACGTGAAGTGACCGTCGGCTACATGTACATGCTCAAGCTCAACCATTTGGTGGATGACAAGATGCATGCACGTTCTACGGGTCCTTACTCGCTGGTTACGCAGCAGCCATTGGGCGGCAAGGCGCAATTCGGTGGTCAGCGCTTCGGCGAAATGGAAGTGTGGGCACTCGAAGCTTATGGCGCGTCGTACACATTGCAGGAAATGTTGACGGTCAAGTCCGACGACGTAAACGGTCGTACCAAGATGTACAAAAACATCGTGGACGGCAATCACCAGATGGATGCCGGCATGCCGGAATCCTTCAACGTGCTGGTGAAAGAAATTCGCTCGCTGGGCATCAATATCGAACTGGAGACGGATAACTGATGAATGCACGCGTGATTTGATGACCCATCAATTCAGTTGCATTCAACACATCCGAAGGTGAAGACATGAGAGACCTAATGAAACTGTTCAAGCCCCAGGCGCCAGTCGAAAATTTCGACTCGATCCGCATCGGGCTGGCATCGCCGGACATGATCCGGTCGTGGTCCTTTGGTGAAGTAAAGAAGCCAGAGACCATCAACTACCGCACGTTCAAACCTGAACGTGACGGTTTGTTCTGCGCCAAGATTTTCGGACCGATCAAAGACTACGAATGCTTGTGCGGCAAGTACAAGCGCTTGAAGCATCGCGGTGTAGTTTGCGAAAAGTGCGGCGTGGAAGTCACGCAGGCCAAAGTGCGTCGCGAACGCATGGGTCATATCGAACTGGCCAGCCCCACTGCGCACATCTGGTTCCTGAAATCACTGCCATCTCGTATTGGCTTGATGTTGGACATGACACTGCGCGAAATTGAGCGCGTGCTGTACTTCGAAGCATTCGTCGTGATTGATCCAGGCATGACCCCGCTGCAACGCGGTCAATTGCTCACCGACGAAATGTATCTGGAAGCCATCGAAGCACACGGTGATGAATTCGATGCCCGCATGGGCGCCGAAGCAGTTCATCAATTGCTGAGCTCGCTGGACTTGCCCGCTGAAATGACCAAGGTGCGCGAAGACATTGGTAACACCAGCTCTGAAACCAAGATCAAGCGCTTAAGCAAGCGTTTGAAGCTGATCGAATCCTTCCTCGATTCCGGCAATAAGCCCGAATGGATGGTGCTGACAGTATTGCCTGTATTGCCACCTGATCTGCGTCCGCTGGTGCCGCTGGATGGTGGTCGCTTTGCGACTTCCGATTTGAACGATCTGTATCGTCGCGTCATCAACCGTAACAATCGTCTGCGTCGTCTGCTGGAATTGAATGCACCGGACATCATCGTGCGTAACGAAAAGCGCATGTTGCAAGAGTCCGTAGACGCATTGCTCGATAACGGTCGTCGCGGTCGCGCGATTACCGGTACCAACAAGCGTCCGCTCAAGTCGCTTGCTGACATGATCAAGGGTAAGCAAGGTCGCTTCCGTCAGAACTTGCTGGGCAAGCGCGTTGACTACTCCGGTCGTTCGGTGATCGTGGTAGGTCCGACACTGCGTCTGCATCAATGCGGTTTGCCAAAGAAGATGGCGCTGGAATTGTTCAAGCCATTCATTTTCCAGAAACTGCAATTGCGCGGCGAAGCTTCAACCATCAAGGCTGCCAAGCGCATGGTGGAACGCGAAGGTCCTGAAGTGTGGGACATTCTGGAAGAAGTGATTCGCGAACATCCTGTGATGTTGAATCGCGCACCGACGCTGCATCGTCTGGGTATTCAGGCATTCGAACCTGTATTGATTGAAGGCAAGGCCATTCAATTGCATCCGCTGGTCTGTACTGCGTTCAACGCGGACTTCGACGGCGACCAGATGGCTGTGCATGTTCCGTTGTCATTGGAAGCACAGCTTGAGGCACGTGCATTGATGATGTCTTCCAATAACATTCTGTCGCCAGCCAACGGCGATCCCATCATCGTTCCTTCGCAGGACGTGGTGCTGGGTCTGTACTGCATGACGCGCGAACGCGTTAATGCCAAAGGCGAAGGCATGACTTTCTCTGATGTGGCTGAGGTGCATCGAGCGTATGAAACTCGTGCCGCGGACCTGCAGGCGAAGGTGAAGGTACGCATCGCTGAAAAAATCTTTAATTCATCGCGAGTGCTTGAAAGTCGTACCCGTGTTGTGGACACCACTGTCGGCCGCGCTTTGTTGTCGGAAATTCTGCCCGATGGTTTGTCATTCGATCTCGTAAATCGCGACATGACCAAGAAGGTGATTTCTTCAGTGATCAACGCCTGCTATCGCGGTGTTGGCCTGAAAGAAACTGTCGTGTTTGCGGATCAGCTGATGTACACCGGCTATGCTTATGCAACGCGCGCTTCTGTGTCCATTGGCGTTGACGACATGGTCGTGCCGCAACAGAAGGACAAAATCCTTGCTGGTGCTGAACGCGAAGTGAAAGAAATTCAGGAGCAATATGCTTCGGGTCTAGTGACCAATGGCGAACGCTACAACAAGGTAGTGGACATCTGGTCGCGTACCAATGATCAAGTGGCCAAGGCCATGATGGAAAAGTTGGGTACTGAAGAAACCACCAACGCCAAGGGCGAAAAAGTTCATCAGAAGTCATTCAATTCCATTTACATGATGGCCGACTCTGGCGCCCGCGGTAGCGCGGCCCAGATTCGTCAGCTTGCAGGTATGCGTGGTCTGATGGCCAAGCCCGATGGCTCCATCATCGAAACGCCCATCACGGCTAACTTCCGTGAAGGCTTGAACATCCACCAATACTTCATCTCGACTCACGGCGCGCGTAAAGGTCTGGCCGATACCGCGTTGAAGACTGCGAACTCAGGTTATCTGACTCGTCGTCTGGTTGACGTTGCTCAGGATCTGGTGGTGACCGAAGTTGATTGCGGCACTGATCAGGGCGTCATCATGGTTCCCATCGTTGAAGGTGGCGACGTGGTTGAAGGCCTGGGTGAAAGAGTGCTAGGTCGTGTGGTTGCTGTCGATGTTCTGAAGCCCGGTACTGAGTCAGTGCTGGTTGCTGCAGGCATCATGATCGACGAAAAGCTGGTGAAGCTGCTTGAGCTTGAAGGCGTTGACGAGATCAAAGTACGTTCACCCATTACGTGCCAAACACGTTACGGCGTGTGTGCGCAGTGCTATGGCCGTGATCTGGCTCGTGGTCACCGCATTAACATGGGTGAAGCGGTGGGTGTTATCGCTGCCCAATCTATCGGTGAGCCCGGCACTCAGTTGACGATGCGTACCTTCCACATTGGTGGTGCCGCGTCACGTGCTGCTGCAGTGAATTCGGTTGAAATCAAGAACAAGGGCACCGTTCGTCTGCATAACTTGAAGACAGTGCATCATGAGAAAGGTCACTGGGTTGCGGTATCGCGCTCTGGTGAACTGGGCATAGTGGATGAGTTCGGTCGCGAACGCGAACGTTACAAGATTCCTTATGGTGCAACCATCAATGTCAAAGATGGCGATTCCGCAGAAGCAGGACAGATTCTGGCGACATGGGACCCACATACTCACCCCGTGGTGACAGAAGTGGCCGGTCTCGTGAAGTTCCAGGACTTCTATGACGGCATCACGGTGTCACGTCAGGTTGACGAAGTGACGGGTTTGTCCAGCACAGTAGTGATGGACCCGAAACAACGCAGCTCGTCTGGCAAAGACATGCGTCCGATGATGCGTTTGTTGAACGCCAAGGGTAAGGAAGTTACCTTTGCCAACACGGATATTCCTGCTGCTTATGCATTGCCTGCTGGCGCAATCGTGAGTCTGGAAGACGGTGCAAAAGTGGCTGTAGGCGACATCATTGCACGTATTCCACAAGAGTCTTCCAAGACTCGTGACATCACCGGCGGTCTGCCACGCGTTGCTGACTTGTTCGAAGCACGCAAGCCGAAGGATTCAGCCATTCTTGCTGAATACTCAGGCACGGTTAGCTTCGGTAAAGAAACCAAGGGCAAGCGCCGTCTGGTGATCACCGATGAACAAGGCGAGAAGCATGAAGAGCTGATCCCGAAGTGGCGCCATCTCAACGTGTTTGAAGGTGAGCAGGTGACACGCGGTGAAGTGATCGCCGACGGTGAACCTAATCCGCATGACATTCTGCGTCTGCAAGGCGTGGAATCGCTGGCGAATTACCTGGTGCGCGAAATTCAGGATGTATATCGCCTGCAGGGTGTGAAAATCAACGACAAACACATTGAAGTGATCATTCGCCAGATGTTGCGCAAGGTGGAAGTGGCATTTGTTGGCGATACCGGTCTGCTGAAAGGTGAAAATATTGATCGCGCACGATTAGGCGATATCAATCATCTGATGATGGAGCAGAACAAGGTGCCTGCACGGCTCGAACCGATGTTGCTGGGTATCACCAAGGCATCGTTGGCGACGGAGTCATTCATCTCAGCTGCGTCGTTCCAGGAAACCACCCGCGTGCTTACCGAAGCCTCTGTGCGTGGCTTGAAGGATGGTCTGCGTGGCTTGAAGGAAAACGTGATCGTTGGACGCCTGATTCCGGCGGGCACGGGCTCGTTCTTCCACTCTCGTCGCAAGCGCAAGTCCGTTGATGACCCACGATCAGGTCGTGGCTTCATGGACATGGGCGGCGGTGTCGCCGAAGCTGATGATTCTGTTTCTTCCGACGAAGCGGATGCATCTGCATAATCACGCAGAACACTGACGTGATAAGCAAAACGCCTTGGTGGCCTGTGAAATTTAGCAGGGCATCGAGGCGTTTTTGTTTTAGCTTGAAGTAAATTTGCGAAAGAATAATTACCATGAAATCCCTGTCTAACTTCAAACTCAAATACTTGATAGCAAGCTTCGTCACTTTGACGTTGTCATCCTTGGTGATGTCGAGTTCGCGCGCTGATGAATTAAACCCTACCGGAAAGTGGAGCATCTATTCAGGTGGGCGGGCCAATACGCCGCCAATGGGCTGGAGTTCATGGAATGCTTTTCAAACCGAGATTGATGAAACCAAAATACTCGGCGTTGCGCAGGCGCTCATCGATACGGGCCTCGCAGCCAAAGGATATACCTATGTAAATATCGATGATGGCTGGTGGCAGAAGCGTCGATTGTCCGACGGACGTTTACAGGTAAGCACCAAGCTATTTCCATCAGCAGTGGTTAATGGAGAGGAAGCGTCTAGCTTCAGGCCATTCACCGATACAGTTCATAAGATGGGCCTCAAGGCGGGAATCTACTCCGACCTTGGCAGAAATTCTTGTTCCCAAGCTTACTCACCGCAAACACCCACACTTCCAGTGGGCTCGGTTATCGAACGTGAAGTGGGCTTGTATGGCCACGTTGATCAAGACATTCAACTTTTCTTCCGTGATTGGGGCTTCGACTTCATCAAGGTTGATGCTTGCGGTGTGCGTGCATTCGGCAAGAGCGCAACTCGAGTGGTCTCCGGTGAATACCGAAGCCTTGATCCCATCATTGAGCAAGGGCTTACCAATCGCACCAATATTCAAGCTGTAAAACAATTGTATGGAGATATCGGCGAAGCTCTGAAACGCAACAATCCGGACAACGACTACGTGTATTCGATTTGTGCGTGGGGCTCTGCAGATGTACGCACTTGGGCGAAGACAGTGGGCAATATTTCCAGAACCAGTGATGATATTGGTCCGGTATGGTCGAGAATGCTCGTCAATCTTGACAGCGTGACTACGCGTGCACTCTATGCGCATCCCGGATCATGGAATGATGCAGACATGTTGTTCGTTGGGCAGGGTGATTTCAATGCCAGCCACCTTAACGAAGCACGCTCGCATTTCGCGCTGTGGGCGATGGTGAATTCACCACTTATTCTTGGCTATGACATCCGCGTCAGTCCTGCCGAGACGCTCACTATCGTTGGCAATGAAGACATCATCGCCATCAATCAGGATGTCGCTGGCAACCAAGCTGTGCTGGCATATAACTCAGACGATGTTCAGATTTTCGTCAAGACGCTTGAATCAGGTGACAAGGCTGTAGCGATATTTAACCGCCGCTTGGATCAAGCCAATGCCACTCTTACTGCGGATCATCTCAAGTTTGCAACGAATGAAGATATCTCGCTGACTGACTTATGGACCAAGCAGAGCCAAATTTTCCGCAAGGAGATCAAGTTGAAACTCGATGGTCACCAGACGCTCGTATTCAAAGCCACAGGCACGCGTGCCTTGCCAAAAGGTATCTATCTGTCGGAAATTCCCGGGCGAGTAAATCCTGCCGTTGATGGCACAAGTTTGAAATTGCCCGACCCATTCATTCATCTATCAAGTCAATCATGGAACGGAACAAGGGGTCACGGAGATGTACCGATTTATTCTGGCTGGGGTGGCGCGCAAGTGGATGCCACACCCTATGGGCAACCACTACAAGTAAACGGTCAGCGCTTTAAAGCAGGCCTGGGAATCTTGACCAACTCACGAGTCGAGGTGCGCAATACGGACGCAACGAAATTTACTGCTGCAGTGGGTGTGGATGATTCGAGTTGGAATACAACTCAATCAGCAACATTTATGGTTTATGGCGATGGGAAGCTGCTTGTCAAATCGAAGGCACTGAGGTTTGGACAAGCTGCGCAAGTTCTGACGGCCAATATCAAGGACATAAAAATTATAGAGTTGGTAACACGAAGTGTTTCTGTTCCTAATGTCTTGCCAACCGTTACAACCTGGGGAGATGCGGCGTTGCTTGATTAGCGATCTATACCAAGGCCGCATATTTTGAACGAGCTGCATTTGCTACCTTCACTTTGCATTCGTGTGACGGCCCGGCCTCAACTCACTGCCTTGCCTGTAATCATCGATAGGCTTGTTATCAAAACGCATTTTTAGTCGATCTCAGCAGCGTGACTCCTTTGATGCATCAGGAGAGACCGTAGTACCAAACGGCGTTTTACCGCATTCCTTCGGTTTTTATTTTCAATAAACTCGCAAATAAGCACATTTTAAGTGACGCTTACCTCATTTGTGTCAGGTACGTATTCCAAAATAAATATGTCGTACAAATATTTTTGTATGTCAGACAAATATTGACGCCTGTCGCGAAACCACCATAACATACGGCCATAGTCACATGCGTGACGTATAGTTTGGTACGGGATAACACCTAACCAAGAGTCAATATCAATAGGGGGACTTCAGATGTATTCCAATCGCTATTTATTGCGAGCTGCTATCGCGTCGATTATTGCAGGGGTACCGTTTTATGCTGGTGCCGCCGAACAGACCGGCAAAGACGACGAACTCGAAGAAATTATGATAACGGGTTCGCGCGTTATTACAGATGACGTCAGGTCACCAACGCCGATCACGTCGGTGGAAGTTGATGAAATCTCTAAAACAACTCCCAGCGACATTCCAGATGCATTGAATAAGTTGCCCCAGATCATGGGTGGCCGCACACCGCGTACTCAAGGTAACGCCTCCACCAACAACGGCGGCAATGTTTTGTCATTGCGCAACTTCGGCGCGCAGCGCACTCTGGTTTTGATGAATGGACACCGTGTTCCAGTCTCCAACCAAGACGGCACCGTGAACGTAGATATCCTGCCGGAAATGATGCTCAAGAAAGTTGATATCGTCACGGGCGGTGCTTCCGCCGTGTACGGTTCAGACGCTGTAGCGGGCGTCGTTAACTATGTGTTGGACACTCACTTCACGGGATTCCGGTTCAAGATGGATGCTGGTATTTCCAAATACGGTGACGGCGAGGAAGGCCAAATCGCGTTTGCGTGGGGAAAAGACTTGTTTGATGGCAAGGGACATTTCCAGACGTCAGCACGCTATCGCGCACAAGCGATGGTTCCCCTGAGCGCGCGGCCTTTGGCTGCCAACGGCCAAGTTTGGGTCCGCGCCGGAGCTGGTACTGCCACGAATCCGTTTGTCAACGTCCCGTACGGTAGGGCAATCG
>DATAHE010000276.1:0-4484 GCA_036263355.1 Steroidobacteraceae bacterium
CGTCGCCTGACGGTGGCGTCAACGGCATTGCATCTCTCTAAAACAGGCTCCAGCTTTTCTAAAAAAGCCTGCGTCCAGCGCACCGAGCTTTCCGGAGTTAGGTGTGACCTGTCGAATGTAGATAGATCTTTCAAATCGGGATCAACCAAAGTAAGTCCCAAGTTATTAGCAAGGTATCGGGCAAAGTTCTCCTTCGGTGCTTCGCTAGGTACCGCTGTAATCACAATACATCCTGCAGGCAATCCTAGTTTACGTATAAATTCACGCGCTGTGTTTAAGTAGTCAGGGTACCTCTCACTCAACTCCTCGGGACGTACCGACGTCGCAAAGCGTGTCGCGTCATTCGGTATACCAGCTTTACCGATCAAAAAATGTTCAGATTGTTCGGGGAAAATCCAGTGCCCATCTTCTCGCGAACGGAAGTACGAGAAATTTCTGCCACAAATCCATTCCCATCGGCTGCAAAAATCCGAATGGAAGGCCTGATATTCATGCAATGAACTCACTCGTCGATGCTCACCTTCCGGATCATCGAGCAATATCTGCTCAAAACGCCCCATTTTTCCAGTAAAGTAGGGACTTGCGTCAAATATCACAACAGCGGGATGTGGATCAAATTTATCGACCAGACGTTCACCAAAACCACTTTCAGCGGTGGGTAATCCGAGCATATAAACTGGATAATGATGTGACGAAAACCACTCGCTGGCACCACCTAGAGACAATGCGTTTTGCAAATGGCTATCGCTCAGCGTAAGTACCTTTGCCCGTCTAATACCATCCGCGACGTCCTGTTCGATTTCGAACCAAACGGCTTCAACGTCATAAACCCCGTAGCGGTCGGAATTACAATATGCCATCCATGCGTTTTGTTCATAGCCGCCAGACCAGCAACTAACCAGCCGGAAGCGCGCGTACCCCTCGCGGATACCAACGAGAGCGATGAATGTGATAAGTACAATCAAAATATAACGTCGATAACTCATCAAAACTCTCTAATTACTTCCCACATCTTTAGATTTTCTTCCTGCTGCCCTGAAGCACCAAAACACAGCAAAGACGTAGATAATGGACCAAGGACAGAAAAACCTTGATCCGAAATTCCACTGCTTCCATCCAGACTGTAAAGCTAATCTGATTCAAAAGAATAGCCTCCTTTTTATCAGCAGAACGGTGATGTTACTCAAAATTTCAAATTCACGCTACCGTATGCATTGGCTGTAATTGCCACCAGAGTCCAGAAATACATATTCTGGTTCACACTAATTCTAACGTGGCTGGTTCGATACAAACTGATGGTGGCAACGCTACAATTGCCCATGGTTTGATTGCAATCAGGTAAATTGAACAGTTAACCAACCACAATTGGAACGCATATTTGATCAGTTGCGACAAATGTCATTAAATTAGAACAACGTGCATGGTTGTACCTCGGCGAAAAAGGCATGACTGCCCGTCTGGTTGAAGCCTTCGACGACCTCGGCGCCAACGGCAAGTTCGTGTACTGATCCGTAGACAGATCGTCAGATCTTAAAGCGCAGCGGCAATCACCACTGCGCTTTTTTATTTGGTGTTGTAAAGTAGTAAAAATAAATCTGTCTTAAAACTGCGTTCAAGGAGATGTTGCGATGCTCATCAACGACGAAATTGCAGAGCTATTCAACGACAGCCTGGATCGCTGCAAGCGTAATCCATCGTTTCTCAAAAACTTCTACGCGCGGTTCTTTCGAAGCAGCCCGGAAATTCCACTGCACTTCAAAGCCACTAATATGCAGCGTCAAGTAGAGATGCTGGAAGCATCCTTCTACATGATCATGGCTGCATCGCAGTCACCAAATGCATCGCAAGAGTATCTTGGCCACAGTGCCACAGCGCACCAGCAACGCAATATTTCTCCGCATCTATATGACCTGTGGCTGGAAAGCCTTATCGCCACCGTTGCAGAAACAGACGCCAAGTATGACAAGAATATCGAGAACGCATGGCGTACCGTGATGGGCACGGGGATTGAATATATGAAGACGCACGTTAACCCTCAGCCCGATGCACAACAATAATTACTGTCGATGCAAATCCGCAATACGCATCGCCAACTCCAGCGCCTGCTCGTAATTCAATCGTGGGTCAACTTGTGACTTGTATGCACGCTCAAGATCAACATCTGTCAGTCCACGCGCCCCACCCGTGCATTCAGTAACGTCATCACCAGTTAATTCAAAATGCACACCACCAAGGATGGAATCCATTTCGCGATGAATGCGGAAAGCGGATTCAACTTCGGCGACAATGTTTTCGAAGCGTCGTGTCTTTAATCCATTGCTCGCGTTCTCAGTATTGCCGTGCATAGGATCGCATATCCACAAAACCGGACTTCCGGTCTCACGCACGATCTTGATCAATCTTGGCAAGTGCTCATCAATCTGTTTTGCCCCCATGCGATGAATCAGCGTCAGACGCCCAGGCTCGTTATCTGGATTCAACACGCGAATCAAACCTTGCAACCATTCAGCGGTCATTGACGGACTTACTTTCACCGCCACTGGATTGGCAATACCGCGAAAGTACTCAACGTGCGCACTATCCAATGCTGCCGTTCGCATTCCAATCCAAGGCAGATGCGTCGTCAGGTTGTACCACTTCTGCTGGCGAGGAATAAAACGCGTTTGTGCCTGTTCATAAAACAGATGCAATCCTTCGTGACTGGTATAAAAGTTGACGCGATCCGACTCCTCCACCGTCTTGCCACGCATGGCTTCGAAAAAATCCAGCGCATCAGAAATAGAATGCACAATTTTTTCGTAACGTTCACGCAATGGAGAATGGCGCACAAAATCCAGATCCCAATATTCGGGATGATGCAAGTCAGCGAAACCACCATCGATCAAAGAGCGCACGAAATTCAACGTCAACGCTGCACGTTCATAACCACGCAACAACAATTGCGGATCGGGCTCGCGATCTGCAGCCGTAAACCCAGGACGATTGACATTGTCACCTCGATAGCACGGAAACGTCACACCATCTCTTGTTTCCGTATCCGATGAACGTGGCTTCGCATATTGACCCGCCATACGCCCCACTCGTACCACCGGCTTCTTCAATCCATGTACCAGCACTAAGGACATCTGCAACAATATCTTCAGCTTCTTGGCGATTTGATCCGACTCGCATTCAGCGAATGCTTCTGCACAATCACCACCCTGAAGTATGAATCGTTCACCACGCTGCGCCGAAGCAATTTGTGCTTTCAGCGCTTCAATTTCCCATGAAACCACCAACGGTGGTAATCGCGACAACTCAGCAACAGCTGATGCAAGCTGTGCCTTGTCCTTATAATCGGGTTGCTGCTGAACAGGCTTACCCTGCCAGCTGGTCGGCTGCCATTGAGAGAATTGTTTGGTGCTTGCCATGAACGCACTCCGATGTGCGAAGGAGATGTACTAACGTTAGCATGAAATCGCCGGATTCAAGTATGTTGTGATTCAGCGCGCTTGGAATGACTTCGCAATGAAATCCGAGCTGCAGCTACAGGTTGCAACAACTTCCACGTCGATGCTATTTTGGTTCTGCAATCGCCGCATTGGACCAGAAAGCTACTCATGAAAATATCCAATTCAACAATCAACATCGCCGCACCGGCAAAGAATGTCTGGCTGGCCCTAACCAGACCCGACCTCGTCAAGCAATGGCAATACGGCTCTGATCTGCGAACCACATGGGAAGTTGGGACTTCGATTGTCTTCCGCAATGAATGGGAGGGACAAGTCTTTGAACAGAAGGGTACTGTTCTTGAGTTCTCGCCGGAATCACGTCTGAAGTACTCATTATTCTTTCCGCGACCGGACCTGCAGGATATGCCGGAGAACTACTTTTTCATGACCTATGAGCTGACCGAAATCGATGGCGTCACTACGTTGCTTATCCGTCAAGAAGATCCTCGACCTGCTTCAGCTGAGGAATCATCAAGTGGAGATGAGGGCCCTAACGTACTTTCGATATTGAAAGAATTGGTAGAAGTCAAAATGCCGTGAGCGCAATCGTGCTTAAAGATCACCAGCGGACTTGGACGTGAATTCAGTGCTGACCGTTGCATTAATCACGCAACGGTCAGCGACTCAAGTCTACCTAATCAGGTAAGAATGATTTTACGTGCTTCGCCGTCAGGATCGTTCACCATCCGGCACTCGTTATCCCAGATCATGGTGCGATTTGATTGAGGGTCACTAGCTTGCCACTTCAAGTTTGGCAAACTCGGATTGCCGGTGGCAGCGAAGGTCGCCCACGCTGATGCCATCTTCTTCGCCAATGCCTGTGCTTCAGGTGTGTTACCTGTGCCTTGCTCGCAACGTTTGGTGTTATCAAAACAGAATTGAAGTTCGGCCGTATGCCATGCGCCGGGCAAACCATCGAGTATTGGTGTTTGCCATGTAAAGTAATACGTGTATGCAGGCGCAGCCTTCAGCTCGTGCTTCAATCTTGCCATC
>DATAHE010000277.1:0-7825 GCA_036263355.1 Steroidobacteraceae bacterium
CTGGCGTGGCCGCTTGGCTATCTGATCTCCCATGCCTACCTAAGCTTATTTCCGTATCGCACAGCGTTAACACTGTGGCCGTTTGTGATCAGCCTCACGATCATCCTGTCCATTGTATTGTTGGCCATTGGCATGCAATCCATAAAAGCCGCTAAACGTAGTCCGGCAGAAGTGTTGCGCCATGAATGAAAAACGCCGCATCACTTTCATGATGCGGCGTCAGCTTGCTCAACTATTTACTGGCAATCGTTATTTTTGTTCTACATCGCGCATGCTCAAACGCACGCGGCCTTGACGATCTACTTCCAGTACTTTCACGCGGACGACATCGCCTTCTTTCAGCTTGTCGCTAACGCGTTCAACACGCTCTTCGCAAATCTGGGAGATGTGTACCAGACCATCCTTTCCGGGAAGAATGGTAACGAATGCGCCGAAGTCCATCAGACGGACAACCTTGCCTTCGTATACACGGCCCACTTCCACATCAGCAGTAATCAATTCGATGCGGCGTTGCGCTTCGCGTCCTGCCATACCATCGACCGACGCAATCTTTACGGTACCATCGTTGTCGATGTCGATGCTGGTGCCGGTTTCTTCGGTGATGGCGCGAATCACTGCACCACCCTTGCCGATAACTTCGCGAATCTTTTCCGGATCAATCTTGATGGTGATGATGGTTGGCGCCCATTCAGACATCTGCGCACGTGGTGTATTCAGCACCTTGTTCATCTCACCCAGAATATGCAAGCGGCCCGCTTTGGCTTGGGTCAATGCGGCCTGCATGATTTCCTTGGTGATGCCCGTGATCTTGATGTCCATCTGCAAGGCAGTGACGCCATCAGCAGTGCCGGCCACTTTGAAATCCATATCACCAAGATGATCTTCATCACCCAGGATGTCAGTGAGCACAGAGAAACGATCACCTTCTTTCACCAGACCCATGGCAACACCGGCAACGGGTGCCTTGATGGGCACACCAGCATCCATCAATGCCAGGCTGCTGCCGCACACCGACGCCATTGAGCTGGAACCATTGGATTCAAATATTTCTGACACGATACGAATCACGTAAGGGAACGTGGTCATGTCTGGCAACACGGCGCTGATACCGCGACGTGCAAGATTGCCGTGACCGATTTCTCGGCGTTTTGGTGAACCGACCATGCCAGTTTCGCCAACGCTGAATGGAGGGAAGTTGTAATGCAACATGAAAGGTTCTTTGCGTTCGCCTTCCAGTGCATCAATGATTTGTGCATCTTTGCCTGTGCCGAGGGTCGTCACAACCAGTGCCTGAGTTTCACCGCGAGTAAACAACGCCGAACCGTGAGTACGTGGCAACACACCCGTACGAATGTTGATCGGACGTACTGTCTTGGTGTCACGACCATCGATACGTGGCGCACCGGAGAGAATGCGTTCACGCACTAAACGATATTCCAGATTGGCCAGTTCCTTGCTAACGTCACCAGCAGCAAACTGTGGCGCATCGCCTGAAGCCAGCGCTTCAACCGTTGCCTTCTTGATTTCGCCAACACGTGCATAACGTGATTGCTTTTCAGTGATCTGATAAGCCGTTTCCAGACCAGCACGTGCTTGTTGCGCAACGGCGGATTCAAGCGCGGTGTTGGCAGCAGGTGCCTGCCATTGCCACGCTGGCTTACCGGCTTGTGCTTTCAATGCGTTGATGGCATTGATCGCTGCCTGCATCTGATCGTGACCAAACACGACTGCACCCAGCATCACTTCTTCTGATAAACAACCCGCTTCAGATTCCACCATCAACACGGCTTGTGCAGTACCCGCAACGACCAGGTCCAGTTGTGATTCTTTCAATTGGCTCTTGGTGGGATTGAGAATGTACTGACCATCCTTGTAACCGACTTTAGCGGCTCCAATAGGGCCTTGGAACGGTACACCTGCTAACGCCAATGCAGCAGAGGCGCCCAGCATGGCAGGAATATCTGCATCAATATCCTTGTTGATGGACAACACTGTCGCCACCACCTGCACTTCGTTATAGAAGTGCTCAGGAAACAAGGGACGCAATGGGCGATCAATCAAGCGTGAGGTCAATGTTTCTTTTTCAGACGGACGACCTTCGCGCTTGAAAAAGCCGCCAGGAATACGACCGGCTGCGTAGGTCTTTTCAATGTAGTTCACTGTCAGCGGAAAGAAATCCTTGTTTGGATCAGCTTCCTTGCGCGCTACTGCGGTCACCAGCACCACGGTCTCGCCCATGGTGACAACAACCGCACCATCGGCTTGCCGTGCCATCTCGCCTGTTTCGAGGGTGACCTGATGACTACCATATTGAAAACTTTGTTTGAATACGCTCACGATATATTTCCCACCGCTTTAAGCAGATTGATAAAAAAATGAAACAACAGAAACTTGAAAATTAGACTGCGAAACTTTGACTAAGAAATCCGGACTGCAAATGCGAAACGGGCTGCCACTTTTCGCAAGAGGCAGCCCGTAAAATTCAATTGGCTTAACGCCGCAACCCTAGACGGGTGATGATGTCCTGATACTTTTCAGGCTCACTGCTTTTCAGATAGTCCAGCAGCTTGCGTCGTTGATTTACCATCTTGAGCAAACCACGGCGTGAAGCATGGTCGTTCTTGTTGTTGGCAAAATGCTCACCGAGGCCAGTGATACGTGTGGACAACAAGGCAATTTGAACTTCAGGAGAACCCGTGTCCGTGGTGTTACGACCGAAATCCTTTAACACGCTGGCTTTTTGCTCACTCGACAATGACATGCGAAACCTCTAAAAATCTAAGGGCAGATGCCCGGCAGGGCTGGCCCTGCAATGACCCTAAAACAGGGCGCGCATTCTATGCTGCAACCAAGCTAATCTCAAGCGAAATCCGGGGGATATGGTAAAAACAGCCCCACAGGGCCTGAGCTTCGCCGACGAATTCCGTTCGCTAACAAAATAACCTTTCCGGTAAGGCGGTTCTGGCTGCATCGACCCTAACCAAACCCAGAAATTGTCCCTGCACACCATAAGCACGAACTAGACCTTCGCTGGCATTCACATTGATCAACTGCCGGCCATGCATCAGATGCACGGTCTGCGCCTCATCCAGGACAACTGACGACAACGTAGTCAACGCGGTATCTGATGGTAGCAGGTGCTGATCGATAACGCCCAATCCCTGCAGCGCACTCTGTTCCAACACTTCCAGCGTGACCATTTGCGCTTCGGCAAACGGATCGACTTGCACTCTGCGCAATTGGGTGACATGCGCGATAGTCCCGAGACGTTCTGCCACGTCTTCTACCAAGGAGCGAATATAAGTGCCCTTTGAACAACGAACTTCGAATGCAATATTCTGTGCATCCCAACTAAGGAGTTTAATTTGCTCGATGCTGATTTTTCGCGGAGGGCGTTCTACCGTTTCGCCCTTGCGTGCAAGTTCATATAAACGCTGCCCTTGATGTTTAAGCGCCGAATACATTGGTGGAACTTGTTGCTGCTCACCAAGAAATGACTGCAACACTTGCTGCAATCGTTGCTCATCAAACTGCGGAATGTCGCGTTGTTCGATAATTGAGCCATCGGCGTCCGCAGAGTCCGTCTTGATGCCCAGTCGGGCAGTCACACGATACGTCTTGCGTGAATCGAGTAGATAGTTGCACACCTTCGTTGCTTGACCAAAGCACAGCGGCAACATGCCGGTGGCCAGCGGATCAAGACTGCCGGCATGGCCTGCCTTCAACGCACGAAGTAATACGCGCACCTGTTGCAACGCTGCGTTCGATGACAAGCCTTGTGGCTTATCAAGCAGGATAATTCCATCGACAGCGCGATCGAATCGTTTAGGTTTAGCTGACTGGCTCATGCTTTCAGATGGCGATGATTAATTATATAAGTGACATCAAATTGCGGCAGTCGTCATTCCCACGCAGACGGGAATTCAGTCCCAATGACTCATCCTGAGCTTGCAGACGAATTCACCAATAATTGGAAAATTCTGCCTTGGATTGATTTCTACTAAAAAATCCGCGCGTCGTGAACAAACTTGTCTTACTGGATTCCCGCCTGCGCGGGAATGACACGGTGGTGTCAAACAAGTCAACACTGTAATTAATCGTTCAGTACTATTTTTGCTGTCCTTCTAAATTATCGCCCGCATCATCTACATGCCGTTCTTCATCGTTCTTAACTGCCTCGCTGATCTTGGCGCTAAGGCTAGTGCCATACTCGATCAGTTCATCGGCAACAAAAGTGATCTGCGGTGCATGACGCAGTTGCAATGCACGTCCTAACGGACCGCGCAATTGCCTTGCACCTTCATCCAGAATCTCACGAGTGAGTTCGGGCTGCTTGTCGCCGCCCAGAATGGAATAAAACACCTTGGCATGGGACAGATCAGAACTGACTTGCACATCAATAATGGTGACAGGACCAAGGCGTGGATCGCGCAGCTCACGACGGATCAACTCTCCAAGCGTTCGCTGGATCTGATCTGCTACACGGCGATTGCGGGGAAAAGATTTGGACACGTAAGGAATTCCGCACTCATCGCAGTGAGCATAGCGCTCACTGCGTATAAGTCATTTGCAATTAAACGGCAGGAGCATCAGACAGTACGTGCCACTTCGACACGTGAATAGCATTCAATCTGGTCACCCACTTGCACGTCGTTGTAGTTCTTCACGCCGATACCGCATTCGGTGCCAGAGCGAACTTCGTTAACGTCATCCTTGAAGCGACGCAGTGATTCCAGACCACCTTCAAAAATAACCACGTTGTCACGCAGCACGCGAATCGGATTGTTGCGGCGAACGAAGCCATCAACAACAATACATCCGGCAACCGTACCAAACTTGCTGGAACGGAATACATCGCGCACTTCGGCGAGACCGACAATGGTTTCCTTGATTTCGGGCGACAACAGGCCCGATGCAATCTGCTTCACGTCATCAATGGCTTCGTAAATGATGCTGTAGTAACGCACATCAATGTTGCCATCCTTGATGGCATTACGTGCAACGCCATCTGCGCGCACATTGAAGCCAATGATGAGTGCATTCGACGCGGCTGCCAGCGTGACATCCGATTCGGTGATACCACCGACGGAGCTCGACAATACTTTCACTGTGACTTCATCTGTCGACAACTGCGTCAATGCATCACGCAACGCTTCGGCGCTACCCTGTACATCAGTCTTGATGATGACGGCCACAACCTTTGCCTTGCCATCGCCAGTCTGCGAGAAAATGTCTTCGAGCTTGTTGGCACCTGCTGCTTTCGCCAGCTTGGTATCGCGGAACTTGCCCTGACGATACAAGGCAACTTCACGCACCTTGCGTTCGCTTTCGAGCACCAGCAGATCATCACCTGCATTCGGTGCGCCGGACAGACCGAGCACAACGACGGGCAACGAAGGACCAGCTTCCTGAACCTGTTTACCTGTCTCATCAAACAACGCACGAACACGACCGAACTCTTGTCCGGCAATGATTGGATCGCCCGGCTTCAATGTTCCGCGCTTCACCAGCACGGTGGCCATTGGACCACGACCTTTTTCAATAGAGGACTCGATAACAACACCCGCAGCGAAACCATCGCGCGGTGCTTTCAACTCAAGCACTTCAGCTTGCAGCAGAATGGTATCCAGCAATTCATCAATGCCCGCGCCAGACTTGGCAGAGACATTCACAAACAGATCGCTACCACCCCACGCTTCGGGAATTACGCCGTGTTGCGTCAGTTCCTGCTTCACCTTCTCGGCATCGGCTTCGGGCTTATCAATCTTGGTAATGGCAACCACCAGCGGCACTTCTGCAGCGCGTGCGTGTTTGATCGCTTCAATGGTTTGTGGCATCACCCCATCATCAGCAGCAACGACCAGTACCACTACGTCGGTGACTTGCGCGCCACGTGCGCGCATGGCGGTAAACGCCGCGTGACCGGGCGTATCAAGGAAGGTCACCACACCACGTGGGGTTTCAACATGATAGGCACCAATGTGCTGGGTAATGCCACCGGCTTCACCGGCAGCAACCTTGGTACGACGAATGTAATCGAGCAATGAGGTCTTGCCATGATCAACATGACCCATGACAGTAACAACTGGAGGACGTGCCAGCATTTCATGCTGATCTTCGGCACCATGTAATTCATCATCCAGTGCACTTTCCTTGTGTGCCACTGCGGTATGACCCAGCTCTTCAACCACCAGTGTCGCAGTGTCCTGATCAATAGGTTGATTGATGGTGGCCATCACGCCCATGTTCATCATCACCTTGATCACTTCAGTGGCTTTCACTGCCATGCGCTGTGCAAGTTCAGCAACCGTAATGGTTTCTGGAATCGCCACTTCGCGTTTGACAGGTGCAACCGGCTTTTCAAAACCATGTTGAGTTGAAACATTAACCTGTGAGTTCGACTTGCGCGACTTGCTCTGTGCCTGTTGCTGTTTCCGCTTCTTGAAGCGCTCACTGGACGCTTCCGACATATGCAATTCAGTGCGCTTGCCGGGTTCTTTCGTTGCAGCGGGGGTAGCAGTACGCGCTGCTTTCTGCGCTTCACGCTCACGTTCACGTGTCGCACGTTCTTCACGTGCCAGCTGTTCAGCTTGCTTGCGTTCGGTATCTGAACGCTCGCGTTCTTCTGCATGCGTGCGGGCAGCTGTTTCGGCTTCGGCGCGAATCTCTTCTTCCTGGCGACGCAGGAACTCGGCAGCCTGTGCTTCCTTTTCGCGTTGCTCGGCTTCGTGTCTTTCTTTCTCGCGACGTTCCGCTTCAGCACGCAAGGCTGGATCATTGCGCTCACGTTCGCGATCCAGTTCTTCGTTGTGCTGTCGTGCTTTTTCTTCCAGCACGCTACGATTTAAATAGGTTTTCTTGGTACGCACTTCAACATTGACCGTGCGTGCACGACCCTGCGAAGTTGCCACCTTGATCTCGCCCTGCGACTTGCGCTTCAGCGTGATCTTGCTGGGTGAAGTTGCGTTTTCCTCACGTCCATGAGAACGACGCAGAAACGTCAGCAGTTCCATTTTTGCTTCGTCACTGATCAAATCATTGGCGCCCGCGACCTTGATGCCAGCTTCGTCCAGTTGCATCAGCAACCGTTCGACCGGTACTTTAAGTACATCTGCAAATTGACTTACTGTTACATCAGCCATGTCACTCTCCGCGCTGCCGCTCAGGCCTTATCCGTTTCTTCAAACCAGTGCTTGCGCGCTGCCATGATCAGATCACCGGCACGTTGCTTGTCCATGCCGTCAATCACCAGCAGATCGTCAATTGCCTGTTCTGCCAGATCATCACGCGAACAAATACCCCGTTGCGCCAGCTGCGTTGCCAGCTCTTCGGTCATGCCTTCCACGTCAAATATGTCTTCGTTCACTTCCTTGGTGTTTTCTTCTGTCGCAATTGCCTGCGTCAGCAACACATCACGCGCACGGTTACGCAATTCCTTGATAATGTCTTCGTCGAATTCTTCGATGGAACTGAGTTCAGACGCGGGCACATAGGCCACTTCTTCAATCGTCGAGAAGCCTTCCTGCACCAGGATGGCTGCTACTTCTTCATCCACATCCAGCTGCTTCATGAACATTTCAACCAGCTTGCGAGATTCGCTTTCGCTCTTCTTCTCGGCTGCATCGGTCGTCATAATATTCAGGTTCCATCCCGTCAGCTCGCTTGCCAGACGGATGTTCTGACCACCACGGCCAATGGCCTGCGACAATTTCTCTTCGGCAACGGCAACATCCATCGAATGGGCATCTTCATCAACAACGATGGACACCACTTCAGCAGGCTGCATGGCGTTGATTACAAACTGCGCAGGATTGTCATCAAAAGG
>DATAHE010000278.1:0-3017 GCA_036263355.1 Steroidobacteraceae bacterium
GACAGCGGTGACTACCAATTCGACGAACATCACATCACCCAACTTAAAGAATCCCAGCTCGTGGAGATACGCCGTCAACTGCTCGGATTCGTATTTCAAAGCTTCAATTTGATTGATGATTTAAGCGTTTACGAGAACGTAGAGCTGCCCCTACTCTATCAACGTGTCCCGCGCCCGCAGCGAAAAATCAAAGTCCGCGAGGTGCTTGAGCTGGTGGGACTTGAGGCTCGCACTCATCACAAACCTGGACAGCTATCAGGTGGACAACAACAACGCGTCGCCATCGCCCGGGCCGTAGTAACCGATCCGAAATTGATTCTGGCCGATGAACCCACCGGTAACCTTGATAGTAAAAACGGCGACGAGATCATGGACATGTTGCTGACATTGAATGAACAAGGAACAACGATCCTGATGGTTACCCACTCCGCTGAAAACGCCACCAAGGCCCATCGAACCATTTACATGCTGGATGGCCAGATTGTTAACTCCGTGGCCAGCACTCCAGCGAGCGCGTCATGATCGCGTATTACTTTCAAACTGCTTTTAGACACTTTCTGCGATTCCGGTACTCCACAATCGCCAATATATTATGCCTGAGCTTTGGCATGACATGTTTTCTGTGCGCATATAGTGTATTTGCCTACTTCGCATCTTGCGAAAGCGGTTTTAACAATTCGAAGAATGTTTATGTCATCAACACCACCATCAAAAAAGCATCTGACGACCCGACAGTGGTGTCCGGCATTCTGCCCGGGATGATGAAGTACATCAAAAGCGACTTGCCGGAACTGCAAGCAATTTCTTTTACATCCAATCTTCTGGGCACCATGCCGAGAAAAGCCACCTCCGGTGACAAGATAATTGAATGGTTTCGTCCGGTCGTCGCTGACGAGAAATTTCTGAACGTACTAGATATGCAGATGATCAGCGGTAATCGTGAAACCGCGTTATCCGCTCCAAACAGCATGGTTATTGGTGCTGACGCCGCCATCAAGTTGTTTGGCAGCACCGATGTCATGGGCAAGGTGATACATCTTGCGGACATTGATGTGACGATCACCGGAGTGCTGGGGCCGTTGCCAGTTCCTACTCATTTAGCCATGCTTGGAAGCCAAGGTGAAGACGGCAAGCATTACGTTGACGGGTTGATCTCATGGCAAGTGCAGGAGCGATTAATGATGAATGAAGTTGCGGCTCAAAACGCAGCTATCGCACCTTCAATATCATTCGAACAAATGATGGAAACCATTCAGTTGCCGATGGCTATGGCATACATCACCCTACCCACCGATAGCAATATCGATGTTCTGAATAAAAAGCTCAATTCATTAATCGAGCGTCATTTCAATGGAAGAACAGCGGCGAACGGAGAGGATCCGATGCGCTATGAAGTGGCCGTGGTTCCAGTGCGACAAGTGATGACGACCTTTGTCGATTCCACAGCGACTCTGTTAGGTGTGCCACTAAAGGGATTACTGGTGATGTGTGGTTTGATCGTGCTGAGCGTGGCGATCATTAATTACGCGAATTTATACACCACACAATTGGTTAGCCACCGGAATGAACTGCAAATACAACGTTTAATGGGTGCCACCAGAAGTCAGCTGGCTTTTCAATGCACCATTGAGACTGCTTTGGTAAGTTTGGCAGCACTTGTGCTTGCATCTTTGCTATTTGAACCCTTGAAGATTGTCATTAATGCCAACTCCTTTGTAGAGTTTGACACGCAATGGCTTTCCGGTTGGCGCTACTGGCTGGTTCTAATTGGATTACTCGCGACAAGCTCCATTCTCGCAGCGCTGTATCCCGTCATGTATGCCATGCAGATCAAGCCAAAACAGGATTCTCGCAGGAGCCGAAATTGGACAGGAAGAGCATTAACGCACGCACTGGTTGCCACCCAGTTTTCCATCGTCGGCACCTTGTTGATCTTGATACTGGTGGTCGGACAACAGAACTCGGAACTCAAGAAGCTGGGGATAGGTCGCATTGATGATCCAGTGATAGTCATCAACAATAACCTTGGCCAGGCTAATATTTCGTACCCAGTTCTGGCTTCAACGCTTAAGCAATATCCACAAGTAAAATCCATTGCTGCGGCCAATGGCAACCTGTGGGGTCAAGGTTTCTCATTTGAGCCCAACACTATATCTACAGCAAAAGGAGCAATGACACGACACAGAGTCGATCTCGAAAACATCTCCTTCGGTTTCCTGGACACCATGAATATGAAGCTACTCGCGGGCCGGGACTTCGACCAGAACCGGGATTCAACGCAAACTCAGATAGTGGAGAAATCTCAGGTAGTAATAAAGAATTCTGTCGAACAAGTACCTAATGTCATCGTGGATAAGAGCCTGACTGAAGCATTGGGCTATAAAAATGCAGATGAAATTGTCGGCACTGAGTTATATGGTCACGGCTTCAACTTCGACCGCATGCGCGTAATTGGCGTTGTTGAGAACAGTTATATAGGAATGCAGGGCACTCACAATGTCGGCACGGTATTCATGTTAGGGAAAGAAAATGGACTTCCGCTCATTCGAATCGATAAACACGACATCGCGGGCGGTTTGCAGGCGATAGATATGGTTTGGAAACAGCTCGCACCGAGTGTGCCGGTCAATCGGCAATTCCTGAAAGAACGTTACGCAACACCAGGCATCATCGCAAATGCATTCTGGATTTTATCTTTCCTTCTCTTTCTGGCGATCACCATCTCATTGCTGGGGATTGTTGGTATCACGCTGCATACACTTGCACGTCGTACTCGCGAAATTTCCATTCGCAAGTCGCTAGGCGCCAGCAATACAGATGTCCTGACGTTACTTCTGAGTTTTATCGCCAGACCTGTTGTCCTCGCTAATATCATACTGGCGTGGCCGCTTGGCTATCTGATCTCCCATGCCTACCTAAGCTTATTTCCGTATCGCACAGCGTTAACACTGTGGCCGTTTGTGATCAGCCTCACGATCATCCTGTCCATTGTATTGTTGGCCATTGGCATGCAATCC
>DATAHE010000279.1:0-8231 GCA_036263355.1 Steroidobacteraceae bacterium
CTGCGAGTTCGGACTTGAGAGGGCGCAGGAATCCCACTGACGCCCCGTGATCGACCGTGTTTTGAAGCAGATTGACTAGCTCCGTTTTCAATTCGTTGGCACGTTGCGTATTTAATCTTTCGATGCGGATTGATTCTGTCATGGCGAATCTCTGAAATCATACTGTGACACTATAGTAGACATCATGTTACTATAAAGTCAACGCAGTAATTGACTTATCCTTGTTATGAAAAATAGTAAACAAGACCGGATGGAAAAGCGTATCGCTGAAGGATTGCAGAAGCGACGTGAATATCTTGGCTTCACTGTTCAGTCGCTCGCCGATTTATCCGGCGTGAGTCGTGCCATGATTTCGAAAATTGAGCGGAACGAAGCCAGCCCGACGGCAGCATTGCTCGGCAGATTGTGCAATGCGCTGGGAATTACTTTATCGAGCCTGATTGCAAATGCCGAAACAGAGAGTCATTCGCCGGTGGCACGCAGTGATGAACAGCCCACGTGGAAAGATCCCGACACTGGGTTGCAACGTACTATGGTGTCACCACTGAATACGGCTTCGCGTGTCGAAATTGTACGTATCGAATTGCCAGCTGGTGCTGAAGTTAAATATGAGGCACAACGTCATGCAATGTTTGAACAACACATCATGGTGCTACAGGGGAAACTGAGTCTAACGATTGGGTCGGAGTTGTTGGAGCTATTGGCCGATGATTGTGTCTATATGAAGCTGGATGCGCCGGTGCAGTTTGCCAATCGTGGACGAAGTGCATGCCGATATCTGGTGATCATTAATCGTTAATGGAGAGCAGCATGAAGATTATCCAGTGTTCGTTTGATCGTCATGCGCAGGCGATACTGGAAATTTTTAACGAAGCGATTCTCAACTCTACCGCCCTGTATGAATACAAGCCACGCACTATGGACAGAATGCGGGAGTGGTTTGGCAGCAAGATCAACAGCCACTATCCAGTACTAGGTGTCGAGAACGAAACGGGAATGTTGGTTGGATTTGCAAGCTATGGAATGTTCCGCGCATGGCCCGCATACAAATATTCCATTGAGCATTCCATTTATGTACATCACGATCATCGTGGACAAGGAATAGGTACCAAGCTGTTAAAAGAACTGATCGCGGTTGCAGGTGCGCAGGACTATCACGTAATGATTGGCGGTGTGGATGCGGAGAACGAAGCCAGCGTTGCTTTGCATGTAAAGCTTGGATTTATTCATGCAGGCACGATCAAACAGGCCGGATTTAAATTCAACCGATGGTTGGATCTTTCGTTTTACCAGCTGACATTAGCAACGCCAGCAAATCCGATAGACGGGTAGCTTAGTTGTTTTTAGACTCAGTCTCGAAATGTAACGAGCAATGAGAAATTGTATTGAACCCGAGCGCAGTAATTTTGAGAAAAGGTCTACTTGAACTGGGTTGCGGGCACGGCCTGCAAGCCACCACGTAAAACGTACGAGTGAAAGCCACGCTCAGAAAGAATATAAGCGGCAGCAGAGCTGCGTCGGCCTGTATCGCAGTAACAAATGTAATTCAGTTTTCGGTCCAGCGTTTTTAGTTTAAGACGCATGAAGTACAGCGGAATATTGATCGCTTTTTCAATATGCTTGTTTTCAAACTCAGAAGGCAGACGCACATCGAGCCATACTGCGCCTTGCGCCGCCATTTTCTGTGCCTGCGCGAAATCCAGATACTCAAGCAGTGGTTCATTCAGCAATGATTTGAAGTCGTCTTTGTTAAGCCGCATCAATGCACCATCCGTCATCATCGTGACGTTGGCATTGCGCTTGGCATCTGAGATCAACGCTTCTTCACCAAATGATTCACCGATACCAAGTTCGGCGAGCTTCACGCCATCCTTGTTCAACGGCGTATCGCGAGTGACTAGACATTTACCTTTGACGATGACATAGAAGTAGTCGCCTTCATCGCCTTGCTTGATTACACTTTGACCAGCGCGATAGTCAACGCGCTGCATACGCATGAAGATAGCTTGAATGTTCGAAGGTGGTACCTTGTGAAAGGCCTTGGTTTGAAGCAGGGCCGTCATCCAGTCATCGCCTTCATCCGCTGACTCTTGTAACTTGCCGGCACTGCCGAGTTCGCCAACTTCATACGAACCGGTTTGATCCCAGGTCAGCAATACGTCCAATGAATCGCTGTCGATGGTCAGTAATTCAATCCTGTTGGATGCAACCACCGCAGTGTGACGACGGGGCATGTTGGGAGAAAGCGGATTGCGTGCTTCGGGCGTTCCGCCGCGTACGATGGCGACCGACTCGCCATTCTGGGTTAGCTCGACAACGCCGTTCAGAACATAGATGGTGCGTTTGTCGTCATCGCCTTCCTTGAACAGGACTTCATCGGACAATGCCTCTCTGATGGCGGCTTTACGGGCCAGCGATTGCAGATTTTCCGCCTTCAGTCCATCCAGTGGCGAGAAAGATCGCAGAAAGCTGATATCGAGAGGTCGTTTCTCCATCGTAATCGTGGGCCTGATTCAGTATGTGATAGCGGTAAATCGAATGGATGGCGTCTTGTTAGTGCGAACGTAACAATAATGATGGTAGCACGCTGGGTTCGGTTTGTTGAAACCCAGCTCCCACATTATTGAAGCAGTCCTGATTTCCAGCCGTCGTCCGGTTTGAAGTGAACGCCATACTTTGAAGCCAGTTGTTCCAGCCGCGAGATCACCGTGGCTACGCCAACACTGCGGGCATAGTTCAATGGACCACCCCGGAAGGGTGCGAAGCCGGTACCGAATATCACTGCCGCATCAAGCAAATCTGCATCAGCAACCACTTGCTCACGTAGAACAGCCATCGATTCATTCACCATCGCCAGTATCAATCGATCTTCTAAATCAGCAGGTGCGGTTCCGGTGATGGGTGGCTTCACGGGCTTTCCATCCTGCCAGGTGTAAAAACCAGCGCCCGATTTCTTCCCCAACTTCTTTTGATCAACCAGTGTCTTGATGCATTGTGCCTGCGGTCGTGAATAAGCTGCAGCGAGAATCGCGCCCACATGCATGCCAACATCCAGTCCGATCACATCGGCAAGTTCAATTGGCCCCATTGGCATGCCGAAGCTGGTAGCAACTTTATCGACCAGCGTTGGTGATACTCCTTCGTCTACCGCCCGCATTGCTTCATTGAGATAAGGCATCAAAATGCGGTTGACCACAAAGCCGGGCGCACTGCGACAGGGAACGGGCAATTTGTCCAGCTGGCGTGTAAAAGCGATGGCAGCTTGAACGACTTCCGGTCGAGTGTCTTTTGATTGAATGATTTCAACCAATGGCATGCGTGCTACGGGATTGAAGAAATGCAGACCCACAAAGCGACCAGGGTCCTGAAGTCCATCGGATAATGATTCGAGCACAATGCTCGACGTATTGGTAGCGAGAATGGCACCCGGTTTCAGCTTGGGTTCCAGTCGGGCATACAGTTCTTTCTTTGCTGCGACATTTTCAAAGATGGCTTCGATGACGACGTCAGCAGTCGACACTTGCGTTGCGTCGACATCGGGTGTCAGTCGCTTGGTAACATCATCGCGTTCCTGCTGCTTGCTATAGCGCTTTTCCAGAAATGTTTTGGCGCGGTCCAGCGCGGGTAGGATGTATTGCATGGCGCGGTCCTGCAATGACACATTCAATCCACGCACTGCACACCATGTGGCAATGTCACCGCCCATTACACCAGCGCCTACTACATGGGCATGTTGCGCCTTTGCGCTGCCTTTGCCGCCCAGGCTTTTCAAACGATCCTGCAACAAAAATACACGAACCAGATTTCTTGATGTGGGTGTGCTGAACAGATTGGCAATGGAATGTGCTTCGGAGTCGTATGCTTCTACACCGCGTGCGCCATAACGTTGCCATAGATCAATGACTGCATACGGCGCAGGATAATGTTGCGATGGTGCTTGCTTCGCTACGCGCTGTCGCATCTTGTTGGCGATGAAAGGACGCAACAAGGACCAGTTGAGCACTCGCGCAGAAAAAGCAGGGCGATGTGGAGATGGCGGATTCAACGCAAATTGCTTCGCCGCATTTCTCAGTTCCGCTTGAGGAACAAGCTTGTCAACCAGCCCCAGTTGCAGTGCTTTATCGGCGCGCACATTGCGACCAGTCAAAATCAAATCCATGGCGGCAACAGGGCCAATCAATTGCACTGCGCGAATGGTGCCACCAAAGCCGGGATGAATACCCAGTTGTATCTCGGGCAAACCCAATGATGTTTTGCCGTCACTGGCTACAATACGATAACGGCAAGCCAGCGCCAATTCCATTCCACCACCGAGTGCAAAGCCGTGAATCGCAGCAATGGTAGGACAGCGCAATGCTTCCAGACGATCCAGTACCTTCTGGCCACGACGGATCAATTGATAAGCAGCATCTGGATTAGTCAGCGCGGTAAATTCCTTGATGTCCGCACCGGCAATAAAGCCGCTGTCCTTTGCTGACAAGACCACGACCGCACGCGGGTTCAACTTTTCCAGTTCGGCAACGCGTTGATCCAGCGCGTCCATTGCCGCATGCGACAAGGTGTTTGCCGATGAGTTGGGTTTGTCGAATTCCAGCCACGCAATACGATCACTATCAAGATTCAAATGCCACATTTCATCAGCGGTGGTTGCGGTCATGTTGTATTCCCGGCGTCAAGAAATGGAATGATCAGCTGCTATTTATGTTCCGAGCGCAATTTGAAATCACAAACCAAAGGAAGATGATCGGAAAATAGCACAGGAGGAATTTCGAAGTGGGTGATTTCAATCTGCTTTGAATGCAGGATAAAGTCCAGCTCGCGTCGTGGTGAGCTGCTCGGATAAGTGGGCTTGCCATCAGGGTTTGCGCTAATCAGTCCGGCGGCTTCGCAGAACAAATAGATTTCGTGATCGCCCCAGAAGGTATTGAAGTCACCAGCCACTATCACGGGTTTAGTACTTTGTTTCACCAGTGTGTACAGATGACGCAGTTGATCGTGACGATGACGGAACTTGATGGAGAGGTGCACAAGAAAGATTGCGCAGTCCTCCAGTTCCAGCTCGATGATCAATCGCTTGATGCCGGTCTCGAAATAATGAAAGCGCTCGTTGGCCACGCGCGGCGCCGCAAGAAAGGCGTTGCTCTGCTTGCGAACGATGGGCATCAGTTGATTGATCGACGAGACACCATACTTGCACTGGTACAGCGAATAGTGACCCAGTGAGTCACCAATGAACTGAGCCTGATTGATCAGCGCCGAGCGAACCGACCCGGTGTCCACCTCGATCAGGCCGACTATGTCCGGGTCTTGTGCCTTGATAAACTGGGTTATACCCTTCAGTACACGCTTGTTGCTGCGCAGATAACCGGCACCCGGCACCGGAAGGTGGAATGTAGCGCCGGTGCCGGTCGCGTATCGAATGTTGTACAGGATAAATCGCATAGTCTGGTTGTTTGCGTATTTTGAACAGATCACGTAGCTTTACAATAAGCGTATCCATTCAATCATATATTGTCTGCAAGTCACCGACATGGTTTGATGACAAAGTCGAATGATTGTCTAGTAGATTGATGGGTCGAGTGAATCGGAGCACACATGGCATCAACGTCAAGCACACAACAAAACCCTATTCGCGTGTTTGTGGGACACGGATTTCGCCCGCACAACGACTATTCGCGCGTGTTCGAGTATCTCGAAAGCTCCCGGAATTTCTACTACAAGAACTGCAGCTTCATTGATCCGCCAGCCAACGCAGATTCAGAGATGCTGAAGCAGGAACTGAGGAAGCAAATTAATCTGGCCGAAGTGGCTATTTTCCCTGCTGGTATGTACCAGGAGTTTCGGGAATGGATCGAATTTGAAGTCAATTGCGCCAAGGGCTTCGATAAACCCATTGTGATAATGGAGTTTTTCGGCGTGAAGGCCAAGCTGCCCGTTCAGCTGGATGCGCTGGCCGACGAGCGAGTGCAGTGGAATGAGCGCGACATGGTTGACGCCATTCGACGTCAGGCGCGTCACGAAGACACGACCCGCTGGGATGTCATTGATTTTAAATTGGACTGACGGCGTTTTTAGGTTCTTTGCGGGTATATGCAGCTTGTAATCCGAGTCGGTGCTCGGCAAGCTTGTAGTAACGACCCTTTATGAATTGCGAACCGTCCGGTAAATGAGTCTTACACTAGAAATTGTCGGCCCCCAGGCGGCGCAGCTTGGTGCCGCCGCCCGAAAAATATTCCTGCGTGCTGGTGGCAGCATTGGCCGGGCAAGCGCTAATGACTGGGTCATTCCCGATGCCTACGTGTCCGGCCAGCATGCGCGGGTTCATTTCCACGACGGTCGTTACTTTCTCGAAGACACCAGCACCAATGGCGTTTTCATCAAGAATCCAGGTAATCGACTGCCGAAAGGGCAGCAGTATCCGCTTCACACCGGCGATCGCGTGTTTATCGATGCCTATGAAATCAAGGTAACCATCGACGGTGAAAGCGATCTTCCCGCGTCCAGTCGACCATCGTTATTTGATGCAGTGAATAAGCAGAACAGTGTGGTTGCTACTGCCGCACTTGAAAACCCACGCAAACGAACTGCACGACCTGAGGAGATTAATGGCATTCCAGTAGATTCCACGATCCCCTTGCCCGAGCCCTCGGATGCAATCGTTGATGCGGCAGCACTGGAAAGAGTCGAAGCGCTGGAAGCACTGGATGCATCGCAGAGTCTCCCGGAAATTGATTTCGATCCCTTTGGTGATGAAAGCCAGTCCGGGCTCAATCGGATTGATGAAGGAATTTTTGCGGCCGCTGCGGCCAAGTCCGAATCACCGCCACCGCGTTTATCGAAGACGTCCAAGTCATCAAAGCGTGTACCCGCCAAGAGCAGCCTGCCATTAAATAACTCAGAGAGCGATCATTACGCCCGGCCCGACATCTCCGCTTCGATGGCGGGGAAGCAGGCCGTCGACATCCAAGCGCTGCTTGCCAGCGCAGGGCTGAATCAGACCAGCATTACACCTGAGATGGCTGATTCATTTGGCCGAATATTGCAAGTGGTGATTGCTGGCGTGATGCAGATGCTGCAGACGCGTGAACAGGTCAGGGCGGAGTTTGGTGTGCGTAACACCAGTTACAAGAAGGCTGACAATAATCCATTGAAGTTCTCCGTCAATGTTGAAGACGCGTTGCACAACTTGCTGGTGAAGCGCAATGCCGCTTACCTAAAGCCAGTGGAAGCTTTTGAAGATGCGTTCCGCGATATGCAATATCACGAATTGGCCATGCTTGAAGCGATGCGTGCCGCCTACAATTCCATGTTGCAACACTTCAACCCCGATGCATTGCAGGTGAACTTCAACAAGGAAGTGAAGCAGGGATCGTTGTGGTCCGGTCCCATCAAGCTGCGCTACTGGGATCTGTATCGTGATCGCTTCAAATCGCAGGCACAGGATGCCGATCAATGCTTCCGCGATTTGTTCGCCGATGAGTTTGTCAAAGTGTATTCGGCACGACTTGAACAAATGAAGCAAGCCAACAAGAAGCTGTAATATCCGCATACAAAAGTTGGGTGCTCCAATGACATCCAGATCAGCCTCGCCGGAGAAATCGTGAATCCAGTACTACAAGAGTTGTTGGCACAGCTCAAACAACGGCAGATCACCCTCGCGGACTTCAAAGCGGATCTGCAGGGACTATGCAAGATGAGTCCCTCGATGATTCCTTCCGCATGCAACATGCTTGAAACCGCAGTGGCCAAGGGTGAGGTTCCACCGGAAGTTGCGCGTGAGCTGATTACACAGCTGAATCCAGCTTATATGCAACCGGCAAAGACGCTGTTGCGACGTGATGCGCCAACGATGACATCTGCTCCGAATGACGCAACCGTTGTCATGGGTCCGAGTTCAACATCGTCCGCGCCTGCTGCACCGGCATATGATGCGACAGCGGTAATGAATGCACCGGAAGCCACCGTGGCGATGACTCCATCCACGTCAACGGCGTACGAAGCGACGGCCATCATTAATAAGCCTTCCGCTACAGCCACGCCTGCTTCTGCGCCGGACAAAACCGTTGTGATGAATGCTCCGACCAATGCTGCGCCGTCCTCGTCATTCGAAAAAACAATGCCGATGCAGAGTAGCAACGTCGCTGAAGAAGCAACGCGTTTGACACAGCCTCGTAGTCCAGCACAGCCTTCCACGCAGATGCCTGAAGGCACCATGCAGCGAGTGAACGAGC
>DATAHE010000280.1:0-3005 GCA_036263355.1 Steroidobacteraceae bacterium
TTTTACGGCCTGTTCATACTCTTCCAGCTTCGACATCCACTCGGATTCGATCTTTGCGATATCGCGTTTCAAGGTTGTCTGCGTTTCGATCAGTTCTGCCAGTCGCGACTTCTTCGCCTGCGAATAGATATCCGGCAACAATAATTCTTCTTCGACCTGCTTCAACTTCTCTTGTGCAGTCGTCAGCTTCTTCTCGAGTTTATCTACTTCGGCTTTCAGTGGCGCAATGCGTTTGCGTCGTTCAGCCTCATCGCGCTTGCGCTGTTCGCGATCCTCTGCAGTCTCTTTGGCGGTTTCCTTTCTGGTGATCTTGACGGGTACCGGCTCGGCAGCAAACTCTGCCTTCGGATGTTCCACACTCCACTTCGCATAGTCTTCGAGATCACCGTCGAACGGTTTGGCGTAACCATCGGCAACGATATAAAACTGATCCACCACCGTGCGCAGCAGATGACGATCATGCGATACCATTAATACAGCGCCTTGATACTCCTGCAATGCCAGCGCCAATGCCTGACGCATTTCCAGATCAAGGTGGTTGGTAGGCTCGTCGAGCAATAGCAAGTTCGGGCGCAGATATGAGATCAATGCCAGTACCAGGCGCGCTTTTTCACCACCGGAAAAAGGACCAATCGCATCAAACACGCGGTCACCGCGGAAGCCGAAAGAAGCGAGATAATCACGTAGCTCTTGCTCTGTTGCCTTCTCTGCAGCAGGGCCACCCAGCCGCATCAGATGTTGCAAAGGTGATTCAGTCACCTTGAGTTGTTCCAGCTGATGCTGTGCGAAGTAACCCATGCGCAAATCTTTTGCTTCAGTACGTTTACCCGCAAGTGCAGGCAATTCACCCGCCAGCATTTTCATGACTGTAGATTTGCCTGCGCCATTGTGACCCAGCAACGCAACTCGATCACCGGGTGACAGCGAGAAGTTGATGTCGCTGACCATCACACGATCACCATAACCCGCAGCCTGGTCTTCAATCACCAGTACGGGTCGCGGTAATTTGTAAGGCTCAAGAAAGGTGAAAGTAAATTCCGTATCCACGTGCGCAGGCGCAATGCGTTGCATGCGCTCCAATGCCTTGATACGACTTTGCGCCTGACGCGCCTTGCTGGCCTGTGCCTTGAAGCGATTGATGAATGATTCAATATGTTTGATCTCGCGTTGCTGCCGGACAAACAACGCTTGATCCTGCGCCAGCTTGGCAGCGCGCGTTACTTCGAAGTCAGAATAATTACCACGATAGGCAGTAACCACACCTTTCTCGATGTTCACGATACGATTACAGATTGCATCCAGAAAGTCACGATCATGCGCGATGAGCAATAAAGTCCCGCGATAGTCTTGCAGCCATTTTTCCAGCCACATGACCGCATCCAGATCCAGGTGATTGGTGGGTTCGTCGAGCAGCAATAAGTCCGAGCGGCACATCAATGCTTTGGCAACGTTCAAGCGCACACGCCAACCACCGGAGAATTCGCGCACTGGTCGCGTCTCATCAGCTGTGCTGAAACCTAAACCATGTAATAACGTTGCAGCGCGACTGCGCGCTTCATAGCCACCGATATTGGCGTAGTGCGTATACAGTTCGCCGAGCTTCATGCCATCGTCTTGTGCTTCGGCAGCGGCAATCTGTTTTTCGATATCACGCAACTCTTCGTCACCGTCCAGCACGAAGTCAATTGCGGCGTCATCCGTCTCGCTCAATTCCTGCGATACATGCGCCATTGCCAGATTGCCGGGCATATCGAAACTGCCCGTATCCGGCGTGATCAGTCCGCGCACCAGCGCAAGCAAGGTGGATTTGCCACAACCATTCTCGCCGGTGATGCCGATCTTTTCACCCCGAAACAGGTTGAACGTGGCTTTCTCGAACAGTAATCGCGTACCGCGCCGAATGGCGATGTTGGAAAAATTGAGCATAGCCGGAAAGGATAAATTGAATCGCGCCGCGAAGCTATTGATAGATGTTATGTCGCCGCGTAATCAACCGGCATGATCAGCCAAACAAACTGGCGAGTTTTAATTGGCCCTGTGACTGCGCAACCATCAACGCCATAAAATCTTCGGAGCTCATGGCATCGCCGAACAATCTTCCCTGCGCATAGTGGCAATTGTGAGCCTTGAGATAATCCAACTGTGGCTTGGTCTCCACACCCTCTGCGATCACTTCCATATTCATGCTCTTGCCCATGTCGATAATCGTACGCACGATGGTGGCATCATCGCGGTCATCGACAATACCTTTTACGAAGGATTGATCAATCTTTAACGTGCTGATGGGGAACTGCTGTAACGCACTCAGCGATGAATAACCCGTACCGAAATCATCAATGGACAAGGTCAAGCCCATTGCAAACAACTCGTCCAGTAGCTTCACCGTACGCTTTGGGTCCTGCATCAAAGTAGTTTCAGTAATTTCCAGTTCAAATGAGGTTGGCGACAATTGATGCTGCATAAAGATGGCGCGACAGCGCGTCACGAAGCTGCCCTGCTTCAATTGTTTTAACGACAAGTTGATGGACACGCGGCCCGGATTGCTCAATTGACGCAACCAGCGCTTGTAGTCATCACAAACGCGGTTCATCACCCAGTCACCGATGCTGAGAATCAAACTGGTTTCTTCAGCAAGCGGAATGAATTGCGATGGCGAGATATCGCCATGACCCGGCAAGCGCCAGCGCAACAAGGCCTCCGCACCGACAATCATGCCAGTACGCAAGTCCACCTTGGGTTGATACAGCATCACCAGCTCATCGCGTTCCAGAGCGCGACGCAGCTTTGATTTAAGCATCAAGCGTTCAACAGCAGCGGCATCCATCTCTGGTGCATAGAACGCAAAGGTATTACCACTGGCCTGCTTGGAGTGATACATCGCGGCATCCGCGTGACGAATCAGATCAATCACATTCTCTGCATCGCGTGGACAGAACGCGATGCCAATACTCGCAGTGAGATACAGCTCGTGATGTTCCACATAGAATGTCTTGCTGATTTCAGCG
>DATAHE010000281.1:0-6508 GCA_036263355.1 Steroidobacteraceae bacterium
TGAACAACGCACCGGCTGCAAAATGATTCCAGATGGAACGGTGATCAATCTGTATGGCGAACCAGTATTGTTGATGCATGGCGATATGCTATGCACCGATGATCACAGCTATCAAAGACTACGACGTATTGTGCGCAATCCTATCGTGCAATGGGCGTTCAGCTGCATGTCACTGCAACGACGTGAACGGCTTGCTACAAAAATTCGCATGGGCAGCCAAAAGCACACACAATCTGCAGATGCGATGATCATGGATGTCAATCAACGCGCGGTAGAACAGGCGTTCCGGCGTTACAAAGTATCCACCATGATTCACGGGCACACGCATCGCCCAGCGATTCATACGCACACACTGGCAAACCATGCATCCGCAACTCGTATCGTGCTGGGCGACTGGCACAAACAAGGCAGCGTACTGCGATGGTCTGAAAAAAATGGTTATGCGTTGGTGAGTTTGCCGCGAACTTAAATCTTGTCCACCCTCGCTACGCCAATTGGATGGAGTAAGGGAAAGCGATCTCTTTATACCAACTGCATTCCATCTTGCGCCTGCATCCGCTAAAAGATTAACGGTCATTAGCGGCACTGCGCGTTATTGCGCAGCGCCGGCATCAATACATCGTGCGCGCGGTGGTCAGCACGATTGTCCATTCTCCTGATTACGCTATTCATAAAACTATTCCAGAATTTTTGGATAGGGCGTGACTCACTCTGTGATAGCGATCACACTCGTTTTAATTTGCGCTGGATCCTTTCAAGTAAATTGTTGCTCAATGTTTTTGACTACACTGGATTACTGGCCACAATTACTTGCTGGCCACAGCCAAACCATTGATGGATGCACGTATCGCCTGGCTTTCCGAACCCACCATTCAACGTGACCGTCATATTTCGGCATCACTCAACGTGACCACCCTTTCTGAATGCCTTGCTCTGATTTGTCGTGACATGCCGCAATGATTCAAAATTGACCGGCTGTGCGCTATCTAACAACCGAACAAGCGCCTAACAACTGAACAACGGCTCGCTAGATAAATCCATCACAAAGCAAAACAATTTCTAAACAGTGGCGAACTGATGCGACTGATACATTGAATTGTTTGCAGCACGCGTGATCGCATCACTTTGTGCTGTGGAATTGAATTGAAATGCGACTCGCAGCATTTCAAAAAAGTTTCGCGTTTAGCGTTATCACAGTTGAGCAATACAATAACGTTGGCGTGGATGCAGATTCTTAAACTACTACCAATCGGGGATTCAAACTATGAATACAAAAACCGGGCTGCCGCAACGCTGGTGGGGACGGATACTTTCATCGATGACAGCCGCAATGCTGATGCTCCTTGCCATTGCACCGATCCAAACCAAAGCTGAGATTGGTGGGATATTGTATATGGGCGGTTCGAACGCCAAAGATTCGGATGGCTATCCACATCTGACCTGGGATTATAAAAACCCGAAATCCGGTGTCGGCCTTAGTGTCATCAGCAGTCAACCGCATGCGCTATGGCTGGGCAATTGGACTGGAGGTGCAGACGATAGAGCCGCAAGCAATTACGTCTATGGCGCCCTCATGGCGAATCAAGTGCCTGTATTGGTACTTTACAACCTTCCCTATAGAGACTGTGGTCAAGCAAGTACTGGAGGTGCTTCCGATTACGGTGTATACGCCAGCTGGATTGGAGACGTTGCATCTGGCATTGCTGACGGTGTGAATAGAGCAACTTCCGTATCGAAAGGCAAAGTTGATCAGACTGTTCCCATCATGGTGATGCTGGAACCGGATTCTATCGGACTAATACCCACCGACGCCAATGACCCGACCAATGGTAAAAAGTGCTGGACTAATAAAGGGGGACCAAAGGGTCCAAGGGTTCGCATGTTTGACCCGGTTGACCGTTTTGCCGCCATTAGTTCCGCCGTGTGGGTGTTAGCTTCTGCCGCCTACTCTGCTCCTGTCTGCAATATGAGAACCGATTCGACCAATACGCCTTATCGTCCTTATGAATGTCCGTCTTTCCGCAGTCGCGTCAAAGTGTACTTGGATGGCGGTAACTCTGGTTGGCAAGGCGGTTGGCCCGATGTAATGGCGAAACGCATGGTCACCGCAGGAATTAGTGCTGCGCAGGGTTTTTTTACTAACCCTTCAAACTATCAAAAAACGAGTGATGAAATTGGTTTTGGCTACAATCTCCTTACAAATTTGAGCGGGCTTTTGGCAGATGACCTATATGGCTGTGATGGTGGCACTACTTGCGCTCCTCCTATGAAGACACAGGTGATTGATGTATCGCGCAATGGCAAGGGTCCTGGAAGTTTTTCCAAGACTGCTGACGGTTCACCTTATCAGCCGAACGGTTGGCCGTACTGGTGCGACAATCAACAAGCACGACTCGGGCAACATCCCACTTTATATGCAGACAACTATGTTGCTGAAGTTTCTCCCAAGGGAGCGGTGAGTTTTGTCGATGGTCTGTTATGGTTAAAGCCGCCTGGTGAAACAGATGGCTGCTGGGGTGGTCCTGCTACGACTCCAAATACTCAGCCAACCTTGGCTAGCTTGTTACTCGATACCATTGACGCCAGCAACGGAAAATATGACCTAATTCCCAGCGATGCGGCAGGATGGCCCTCACCCTACCTTTCCTGTGGCTTGGCTACAGGTACATTTATTCATCCCGCTTACTCCAGTCAGTCGACAGCAATCTGCGATGTAAGTGCTACTGCCAAACCTGCGGCACCTAGCAATTTCAGAATTACTCATGAGACTCGAATAGCCAAGGGTGCGGCAGCAGATACAGTCACCCTAGAATGGGAACCTGTGCCAGGTGCCTGCGAATATCATCTTGCGGCACGCGTGAATGCAGCCAATTCCGACAATGAAAGTGTTGTTCGCTCCGTGGTGTATTCGAATGGTAAACCAATTGCAACCACGAATAAAAACGTTACTTATAACGGGTTTGGCCCGCCAACGCGCTATGTTGTTAACCCGGCAGTTAAGGGAAGTAGCGTCGTCTATTCAATCCAGGCTGTTAGCTGCGATGGAACAAAATCTTCGAGTTGGACGGTAACGCCAAAAACCTACACCTCCGGATGGAAATAACGGCTGATCCGTTCATTCCACGGATAAAAAGGAGCTGCATTCGCAGCTTCTTTTTTATGCATCGCCAAAAGCGCGGAAACTTAGAATCACAACATCGCGTGCAGGTATTTCATGTCACCGGCATCCCTGAATGAAATCGCAATTGCTCGTCCGGCGAGGTAATCAATTCCGCTTCAACAGCTGAGATTCGATTTAAAGTATCACGCCATTCATCCGCATAGCGAGCTTGTGCAAGTTGAATGTATAACTCGTGATGCCGTGCTTCAGATGCAGAAAGCCCAACATAGAACGAACGCAAAGGGTCTTCGAGTAACGGTGACAATCCCATAAAGCGTTCGCAAGAACGTGCTTCAATCAACGCACCGCAGATTAGCAAGTCCTGCAATCGTGCTGGTTCATTGTGCCGGATCGCCTTACGCAGTCCTTCGCCGTAGCGCGACGGCGCCATGCGACGAAATGACACATTCAACTTGCGCATCAATCGCTGAACTTGTTCAAAATGGCGTAACTCTTCGCGTGCTAATCGCGATATACGATCAGTCAGCTCCATATCTTCAGAGTAAGTGAAGATCAACGATAGCGCAGTGGATGCCGCCTTCTTTTCACAATTGGCATGATCAACCAGCAACTCATCGATATGCTGAACAGCATGATCAAACCACGCCTGTGGCGTTGCTACTTGCAACGTACCGACGAATTCCGCAGGAACTGTCATAGACCAATACGTGAAGAACTAAGCGATACAGTCTCGGCCATCAGACGCATCAAGCCCACTGCGGAAATCACTTCGGCGGCGGTTTGATAACGATGCTTGGGATTCTTGGCCATTAAACGATGCACCGTCGGTTCCATCCATGAATATTCTGCCGCCAGCTCAGGCAATGGCGCATTACGGTGCATGTAGATGACATTCATCACGGTGCTGGATGAGTAAGGACGTTTCTGCATCAGCATTTCGTAGAACATCACGCCCAGGCTATACAAATCGCTGCGTGCATCCACTTGCTCGCCGTGCCCCTGTTCTGGACTCATGTAATACGGCGTACCGAAGATGGTACCCGCAGAAGTGATGGAAGTACCTGCTTCAAGTTGCTTGGCCACACCGAAGTCAATCAGCGCCAGCGAACCATCATTACGCAACATGACATTACCGGGTTTCAAGTCACGATGCAGTACACCAATGTTATGCACCGCAGATAGTGCGCGGGCGATCTGCTCGACATAGTTGAGCGTCTCACCAAGTGTCATGGGTTCGCTCAAGCGACGGCGCATATCACCGTTCTCGAAGTACTCCATTGCAATAAACGCATGATCATCAGCGATACCGAAGTCGTGAATTCGTACGACGTTTGGGTGGCGGATATGCGAGAGCAATTCATATTCCTGCAGAAAGCGGTCGTAGCCTTCTGATGATTCCGCTGCGTCGGGATTGTGGTTGAGCACCTTTAGGACGACGACCTCGCCAGCCTTCTCGCTTTCGGCGAGAAATACACGCGATGTCCCGCCCTTGCCGATCTCTTCGATAAAGCGCATGCCGCGTATCATTACTTCGCCAAACAGATAGTGACGATCCACATCCTGCTTGCTCAAGAGCGAAACGTTGTGTTTGCGGCGATCGCTGGCTTCGCGCATGGCGGAAGCGAGCTGACGATTAACAATTCGCTCGCGCGGCAACACAGTGACCGGTATGCCATCACGCTGCATCACTAGTGAATTGGCAGACTTGTCGGAAAAAAATACCAACGGCGGCATGCCATCACGTTCAGCGAATTTCTCTAACAACTTGTCGCCACGATTATCAGCAGCAGCTTCGTCGATCAGCACCATGTCGTAGCCAGCTGCACTATAGGCACGATGCAGCTCACCCTCTTTGGCTGGAGAATAGATGGTGATATCGGCGTCGCCCCAGAACACAGTGATGTGATGCGAGAGCTGTCGGCCAAAATCCGGCTGATCAGTCACGATCAGCACACGCGGCATGGATGTTCCTTGTCAGTATTGAGTCGCATGTTGCAGTGATTGTTTGCTATTGCTGTTATTACACACCTACACTGCACGAATGGCTTTCAATGCATTTTTGCCATGACGACGTTGCGTCTTGGCAGCATCATTGCGCTGTTCCTGCAGGCGCGCCAGATATTCCGGCGTAATGTCACCTGTAACATATTCACCAGAGAAACAGGAAGTATCAAAACGCTGAATTGATGAATCGTGATGCTGACAGGCACGCACCAGATCTTCGAGATCCTGATACAGCAACCAGTCCGCGCCAATCAGTTTGGCCACTTCTTCCTCGCTGCGACCATTGGCCACCAGCTCGCTGACTGATGGCATATCAATGCCATACACATTGGGATAACGCACCGCAGGCGCAGCCGATGCAAAGTACACCTTATTGGCGCCACTCTCGCGCGCAAGATCAATGATCTGTGCCGAGGTCGTGCCGCGAACGATGGAGTCATCGACCAACAGTACATTCTTTCCACGGAATTCCAAGTCAATCGGATTTAGTTTGGAGCGCACCGACTTCGCGCGTTGCTCCTGACCCGGCATGATGAAGGTTCTGCCGATGTAACGATTCTTTACAAAGCCTTCGCGGAACTTGATGCCCAGCAATTGCGCAATCTGCACGGCGGCAATGCGGCTCGTATCCGGAATGGGAATGACCACATCGATATCGTGATTGGGATGCACACGACGCAGCTTCTCCGCCAGCAGCTCACCCATTCGCAGACGTGCTTTATGCACCGAGATGTTGTCCATGATGGAATCGGGTCGCGCAAAGTAAACGTATTCGAAAATGCATGGGGTGTGCACGGTCGAAGTCACGCACTGACGGGAATAGAAACGGCCTTGTTCATCGATGAACACTACTTCGCCCGGACCTACGTCGCGTAAGCGTTTGAACCCCGCCAGATCCAGCGCCACGCTTTCAGACGCGAGCATGTATTCAGCGCCCTGCGCTGTTTCGCGCTTGCCGATAACCAGCGGACGAATACCATGAGGATCACGGAAACCAATCATACCGTGGCCCACGATCAGCGCGACGACCGCAAAGCCACCGCGACAACGTCGATATACCGAACTGACTGCGGTAAATATTTCTGCTGCGGAGGCACGTGGCGCGTTGACACGCGATAACTCGCTAGCGAACACATTCAATAAGACCTCAGAATCGGAAGTCGTATTCAGATGACGACGATCCTCACGAATCAATACTTCAGCCAGTTCCTGCGCGTTGGTGAGATTGCCGTTATGAGCCAGACCAATACCATAGGGAGAATTCACATAGAACGGTTGCGCCTCGGATGAACTGTCGCAACCTGCCGTGGGGTAACGCACGTGACCAATTCCGAGATTGCCTTGCAGGGCCAACATATGCCGTTGCTGGAATACATCGCGAAC